>JANNTF010000030.1:0-7942 GCA_031403455.1 Alphaproteobacteria bacterium
AACCCGAGCTGCGCCAGCACGATCTCCACGCCTTGCGCCACGTCCCGCTGCCAGGAGAACAAGGATTTGAGCCGGCCTGTCGCAACGTGCAGATGCACGACGGGCTTGCTCGCGATCCGACGCGTCGCGATCGCGCTGCGCGGCAGCAGATCGCTCCGCCCCGGGAAGCGGCGTTCGAGTTCGACGGCGAGCATGGCGGCCGCAACTGGCGACACCGGCGGCGCGCTCACCATCGCGGCGATCACGGCAGCCGGGAGATCGGTCTCGATCGGCCCGCAGAGTCCGGCTTCACGATCGAGATACCAGGGCGGCGTAACCGGCACGACGACACCGATGCCTGCACCCGTGAGCGAGAAGATCTGACTGCCATTTGATTGCGCATGCCATTCGCCTGCCGCTCTACGCGATGTCCCGAGCGTGAGGGGTGGCGTATCGCTGCTCGACCAATGGCAGCGTGCGGTACGGATCATCGCCTCGAGCAGACGCCCGCTCGCGGGGCCGACGAGAACGATGCCATCGACCCAATGATACCCGACGCGCTGCGCCATCTGCTGGAGCCCGGCGAGGATCTCGAGATCACTGAGGCGCAGGAAACGCGCGGGCTGCGCACTCGACGCCAGCTGTGGCTGATACTTGCGCGCGCCGCGCTCACCGGGCCGGCCCTGCTTGCCGAGCCGGACCTGCAGCGTCCGCACCGCGAGCCGCTCGCCCGAATCGGTTTGCTCCGGCGTGAGGACGTAAAGCAGCCGCTGGCGGATCTCCGGCGGATAGTCATCGCTGGCATGATGCCGCGCGAGATCGAGGCGCTGCAGCCACGAGTCGAATTCGGGCGGCAGCGTCGAAAGCCGATCCGCGCTCGGGGCCGGCGCGATCGCACGCGGCGCCCGCACCAGCTCGAACAGCGTTGCCGCGACGTGTTTGCAGCCACCGCCGACCGGACAGCTGCAGCTGCCGATGACGCGCAGGCGGCCCGGCTCACGCGCCAGCAGGATCTTGATGTCGTAGGCTTCGCGTGCGGAGCCCTGGACACGCGCGTGAATTTTTCCACCGTCGTCGGCGACCTCGTCGATCGTCACCCGCCGTTCGCGCTGGTAGGCCGCACCGCGATCCGCATTGCGACCACCGACCACGTTGCGGATTTCCTGGCTCGTCGGCGGGGCGATCCTCTCGCTCATGGTCGCTCGGCCTGCGCTGCCGCAATGCCCGCGGCGTGGTCGAAGGCGATCGCCTTCACCAGCGCGAACAGCGCCATGCCCGGAACAAGGCCAAGCCGCGCGATGCTGTCCTGCATCACGCGCGCGAGCAAAATGGTTTCACCGACTGCAAGGCGCAGGAACACTTCATGCGGCGTGCCCGCTTGGCTGATGCCGGCGAGCGTGCACGGCAGGATGTTGTGAATGGACAGGCCGTCGGGCCGCACGGTCGCGACCGCCACGTCGCGCGCGCGCAGCCGCACGCGCAGCCGCGTACCCGCAGGCTCGGCGCGCCGTGGAATGATCAGCTCGCCGCCGGGGAAGCCGAGACGCGACAGGCCGCTCGCATCGTCGCGCGCCAGCAGCGTGCAGGCGAGCACGACACCCGCATCGCGCCGCGCCGCGAGCGGCAGGTCGGTGCGCGCGGATAGCGCCTCGATCGGCCCGGCGGCCAGGACGCGCCCCGCCTCCAGCAGCACCAGCGTGTCGGCGAGCGTGTCGACCTCGTCGAGCGCATGAGTCACATAGAGGATCGGCATCTGCGCCGCGTCGCGCAGCCGCGCGAGGAAAGGCAGCACTTCGGCGCGGCGCGCGCCATCGAGCGCGGCGAGCGGCTCGTCCATCAGCAGCAGCCGCGGACGCGCGAGCAGCGCGCGGCCCAGCGCGACGCGCTGCCGCTCGCCACCGGACAGGCCGAGCGGACGGCGGGCCAGCAGATGGCCGATGCCGAGCAGCGCGACCACGTCGTCGAAGCTCGGCCCCGTCGCATCGCGCGGCGCGCGGCGCAGCCCGAAGCGCAGATTGCCCTCGACCTGGAGATGCGGGAACAGTCGCGCATCCTGGAACACCACGGCGCAGCGGCGGCGCTCCGGTGGCACGACGAGGGACGCCGCGGTGTCCACCAGCGCGACGCCGTCGAGCGTCACGCAACCGGCCTGCGGCTGCAGCAGGCCGGCGATGGCGGAAAGGATCGTCGTCTTGCCGCAGCCGGAGGGGCCGAACAGCGCGGTGACGCCGGTGCTCGGCGCGGTGAAGGCGACGTCGAGGCCGAAGCCATCGGCGCCGAAGCGATGGCGCAGCGCGACCTCGAGCATCAGGCCACACGCCCGAGGGCGCGATTCATGCGCCGCGCGATCAGTTCAGCCAGCAGCAGGCCGGCGAGCGCGAGGGTGAAGGAGATCGCGGCGAGCCGCGCCGCGATCGCGTCACCCCCCGGCGTCTGCGTCGCGGCGTAGATGGCGAGCGGTAGCGTCTGCGTCTCGCCGGGGATGTTGGAGGCGAAGGTGATCACCGCGCCGAATTCGCCGAGGCCCGACGCGAAGGCGACCACGGCGCCGGACAGAATGCCCGGCGACATCAGCGGCAGCGTGACGGTGAAGAACGTGTCGAGGCGTCCCGCACCCAGCGTGCGCGCAGCGGCCTCGAGTCCGGTATCCACGCTTTCCAGGCCGAGCCGCACCGCGCGCACGATCAGCGGGAAGGACATCACGGCGGTGGCCAGCGCCGCCGCCTCCGAGGTGAAGACCAGGCGAATCCCGAACCACGCGTCGAGCGGCGCGCCGATCGGACCGCGCACACCGAACAGCATCAGCAGCCCCCAGCCGACCACGACGGGCGGCACGACCAGCGGCAGATGCACGAGCGCGTCGAGCAGCATCCGTCCGGGGAAGCGCCCGCGCACCAGCAGCCAGGCGACGATGATCGCGGGAATCAGCGAGACGGCGACGGCGCGGATCGAAACCGACAGGCTCAGCCGGACCGCTTGCCACGCCTCCGGGCCGAGCCAGCCGTCCATCACCGTGCGAGGCGAAAGCCGAAACGTTGCCAGGTCTCGGTGGCTTCGGGTCCGATCAGAAACACCAGCAGCGCGTGCGCCTGCGCGTTGCCGGCGGCACGGCGGGTGATGGCGAAGGGATAGGTGATCGGCGTGTGGCTCTCGGCCGGAAAGGCGCCGATCACGGCGACGCCTCGCGCCGCGGCGGCGTCGGTCGCGTAGACGATGCCGAGCGGCGCTTCACCGCGTTCGACCAGCAGCAGCGCGGCGCGGACATTGTCGGCGCGCGCGAGCCGCGGCGCGACGGCTTCCCATTGCCCCATCCAGGTCAGCGCCTCCTGGGCATAGCGACCGACCGGCACATGCGCCGGGTCGCCCGTCGCGATCCGATCACGCGGTCCGAGCAGCGCCAGAATCTCCGTCCCACGCGACAACGTCACGGGCCAGGCGCGATCGGCGGGCGCGATCAGGACGAGCGCATTGCCGATCGGGCTCGTGCGGGTCTCGCTCATGATCGCGTTGCGCGCCTGGACGTAATCCATCCACGGCTCGTCGGCGCTGATGAACAGATCCGCCGGCGCGCCCTGCTCGATCTGCCGCGCCAAAGCCGAGGACGCGGCGAAAGCGAAGCGCGGCGCGGGTTGACCGCGCGCCTGCCATTCCTGGCCAAGCGCGCGCAGCGCATCCGTGAGACTCGCCGCGGCGAAGACCGTCAACGGCTCCTGCGCAACTACCGGACGGGTGGCGAACCCGGCCAGCAGGAGAGGCAACACCAGGATGAGCGAGCGACGGCGCACGGGAAGGCCTCCAGGCGTTGCGGAACGATATCTACGCTGGCCGATTTCTATAGCGGCGGTGACCGCAAGTCATCCTTGGTCCCGGCGCCGCGCGGCGTCACACCGTACGCGGCATGCGTGCGCGACGCAGCGGTTCGGCTTCCGTGAAGATGAGGCGGCGACGGAACGCCAGCGGGCTCTGCACGAGAAGCATCGCCTTGAGGCCCTCGAGCGGAGTCGTGAAGTACGGCGTATCGAGGAAGCGGGAGCGATCCTCGGTCCAGTCGGGGATCGCCACGTCCCAGCGGCGCGCGAGATGCTCGGCGACCGCACCGAGCGCCGCGTGCTGTCGGCGATCGGGGAGCGCGGGCGGTTCGGTGGCGAGCATGGCGCCGCGCTCGGCGGTATGGACGTAAAACTCGTCGAGGAACTCGCTGAGCGCAAACTCGAAGCTCTGCACACCGTCAAGCACGCGGCGGGCGACCTCGGTCAAGGTACATGGGCGGCTCATTGCCCGAGAGCTTGTCACGCTCCAGATGCAGCTTCCATAGATCGTCGATCGCAAGCGCCAGTTTCGCGCTGATCCGCGCCTCCGGATAGAACCGCGCCGCAAAGGCGAGGATCTCGTTCTTCCCGCGCAGCCCGCACACACTCATCAAATTGAGGATGTCCTGGAGATCCTTTTCCGCAGTGGCAGGGTCGATACGCAGCGCCATCAGCTTCCTGGCGAGCATGTAGCCAGAACTCGGGACAAAGACGCGAAGGCCCGGTCGCGACTCGCTGGGATAGGTGCGAAACAACGCGTGCTCTGCGAGATTTTCGGCGAGCGGGCTGAGATAGGTTCGTACGCCGTCGTTCAGCCAGTCCTCTGGCCAGCCATGTCGCGCAGCGATGATGCGCGTCGCCGCGTCGATAAAAATTTGATCGCTCAGGGCGACGGCATCCACGTCCTTGGTCGCAACACGGAAGTTGGATGCCAGCATCAGGCAGGAACCACCGTAGATCGCGATGTCGATGACTTTCCCCGCGTCATGCGTGAGCGCGCCGAGTTCGGTCAGGGCGGCCTCCAGATCCTCGCGATGGAAATCCATGGTCGGTCCTGCTGTCAGCGCTGCGGAGCGTCACGAAGGAGAGCGTCAGGCGACCAGCTGCGCGAACCTGCCGCTGTTGAAGTCGGTGACGGCCTGGGCGATCTCGGCCTGGGTGTTCATCACGAAGGGGCCGTAGCCGACCACAGGCTCGTCGAGCGGCTCGCCGCTCAGCAGTAACACGGTGGCATCGCTGTTGGCCTCGAGCGTGATCTCGGTACCGGCACGATCGAGCAGCACCAGCTGCGCCTCGCGTGCGACCTCGCTGGCGTTCACGAGCACGGTGCCGCGCAGCACGACCAGCGCCAGCGTCCGTCCCTCGGACACGTCGAACCGCGTCGTGTGCCCCAGGTTCAAGCGTATGTCCCATACATCCATGGGCGTGAAACTGCGCGCCGGGCCGCGATGACCGTCGAACGCGCCGGCGATCACACGCACGCGACCCGCGCCGTCGGGCAGCTCCACCGACGGGATGTCCTGATCGAGCAGGCTCTGGTAGCCCGGCGCGGACATCTTGTCCTTGGCCGGCAGATTGACCCAGAGCTGCACCATCTCGAGCGTGCCGCCGGTGCGCGTGAAATCCTTGGAATGGAACTCGTCATGCAGGATGCCCGAGGCGGCCGTCATCCATTGCACATCGCCGGGGCCGATGCGGCCGCCGCTGCCGGTCGAGTCGCGATGCTCGACTTCGCCCTGATAGACGATGGTCACCGTCTCGAAGCCACGATGCGGATGCTCGCCGACGCCGCGCGGCTGCGTGGCCGGCGTGAACTGCGCCGGCCCGGCATAATCGAGCAGCAGGAACGGGCTCAGCTGCCGGCCGTGATTGCTGTAGGAGAACAGCGAGCGGACGGGAAACCCGTCGCCGACCCAATGCTGGCGCGGCGCGTCGTGGAGGCCGAGGATCTTCTTCATGGTCCATCTCCTGGTCTGCGGTCCCACGGGTTCAACGTCGGGAGGCTTGGCGATCGCATCACAATGGTGACTCCGGCCGCGCATTGCCATGCCGCGAGCCCCCGCGCCACCGGCGTGCAGCCACGCCGCAAGCGCAGGTGCGTTGCGCTTCCCAGTGTTGACCCGATCCGAAGCCCGGCGATACTTGGCGTGGGGCATGATTGGGGAAACGAGATGGCGTGGATCGTCGGCTGTGACGTCGGTGGGACCTTCACCGATTTCTATGTCTATGAGCAGGGCTCGGGGGAGTTCTTCGTTCACAAGACGCCATCGACGCCGGACAATCCGGCGCGCGCGATCGTCGACGGGCTGAAGGCGGCCTGCGCGGCACGCGGCCTGGATCCGCTTGCCGTCGTGCGGCTCGAGCACGGCACGACGGTCGCCACCAACTGCCTGATCCAGCGCAAGGGCGGCAAGGTCGCGCTGATCACGACCGGCGGGTTTCGCGACCTGCTCGAGATCGGGCGCCAGATCCGGCCGCGCATGTTCGATCTGCAGATCGATCAGCCCGAGGCGCTGGTCCCGCGCGAATGGCGCATCGAGGTCGATGAACGCGTGCATGCCGACGGCACGATCGCGAAACCCCTGGGCGAAGCCGATCTCGCGCGCGCGATCACGGCTGTGAAGGCGGCCGGCGTCGATGCTTGCGCGGTGTGCTTCCTGTTCGGTTTCCTCAATCCGGCGCATGAGCGCCAGGCCGGCGCGGCGCTCGCGGCCGCCGCGCCCGGGCTCTATGTCTCGCTGTCGAGCGCGGTGCAGCCGGAATTCCGCGAATACGAGCGGCTCTCGACCACGGTGCTCAACGCCTATCTCCAGCCCGTGATGGTCGAGTATCTCTCGACCCTCGAACGCGAGATCCGGCTGAGCTTCCCGAACGCGGCGATCGGCATCAATCAATCCTCGGGCGGCCTGATGTCGATCGATCGCGCGCGGCGCTTCCCCGTGCGCACGGCGCTGTCCGGTCCCGCGGCCGGCGCGGTCGGCGCGATCCACACCGCGAAGCTCGCGCGCCGTCCCGATGTCATCACCTTCGACATGGGCGGCACCTCGACCGACGTCGCCCTGGTGCGCGATTACAAGGCCGGCACCAGCTTCGAGCGCAATGTCGCGGATTTCCCGGTGCGCCTGCCGATGGTCGATATCGCGACGATCGGCGCCGGCGGCGGCTCGATCGCGTGGTTCGATCGCGACGGCCTGCTCAAGGTCGGCCCGATCAGCGCCGGCGCCGTGCCCGGCCCCGCCTGCTACGGGATCGGCGGCGATCGGCCGACGGTGACGGATGCCAATCTGCTGCTCGGCAGGCTGAGCACGCGCGGGCTGATCGGCGGGCGCATGCCGCTCGACGCGGCGCGTGCGCGCGCGGCGCTCGAACCGGTCGCCAAGCAGCTCGGCTTCACGCCCGAGCGCGCGGCGCATGGCGTGCTCGGCATCGTGGTCTCGAACATGGTCCGCGCCATCCGCGGCGTCTCGGTCGAGCGTGGCCATGATCCGCGCGGCTTCGCGCTGATGGCGTTTGGCGGCGCCGGGGCGCTGCATGCGACCGATGTCGCGCGCAGCCTCGGCATCCGCACGATCATCGTGCCGCCGGCGCCGGGCATTCTCTGCGCGCAAGGCCTGGTCGTCTCGGATCTCAAGGAGGATTTCGTGCGCACGCGCCGCACCCTGATCGATGAGTCCGGCTGCGCCGCCTTGCGCGGGCTGCTCGCCGAACTCATCGCCGACGCGGCGCGCTGGTGCGCGACCGAGGGGATCGCGGGGGCCGACCGTCGCATCGCCGTGACGCTCGACATGCGCTATGTCGGGCAGAATTTCGAATTGCCGGTGCTGCTGGGCGATGCCGAGACCGCCGACAACCCTGTCGTGCCCGACGCGGCGGTTTTGCGCGCGCGGTTCTTTGCCGTGCACGAACAGAGCTACGGCTATCACAATCCCGACGATCCCGTGGAGCTCGTCAATCTACGCCTCACCGCGCGCGGGCTGCTCAAGCCATCGACACGCCCCTGGCGCGAGGGGCGCGCGAGCGGCACGCCGCCCGCGATCGGGACGCGGGAGGTCTGGTTCAGCCCTGACGCAGCGATCGCGACGCCGGTCTTCGACCGCGAGCACATGCTCGCCGGCCACACGCTCGCGGGTCCCGCGGAGATCGAGCAGCTGATC
>JANNTF010000031.1:0-4675 GCA_031403455.1 Alphaproteobacteria bacterium
CTGGCCGTGCCGTCGCTGTGGCACCATCATTTCGGCAAGATCTCCGCCGCGTGGTCGGGGCTGGTCATCCTGCCTTTCCTGATGACCGCCGGCGCGGGTCCGACGGCGGGGCTCGTCGTCCACACCATGCTCGGCGAATACGTGCCCTTCCTGATTCTGATCGGGGCGCTGTTCGTGATCGCCGGCGGGGTCTATCTCCGCGGCAACATTCATGGCTCGCCAGGCGTGAACACGCTGATGCTGGCGATCGGCACGGTGATCGCGTCGGTCGCGGGGACCACGGGAGCGGCCATGCTGCTCGTTCGCGCGGTGATCCGGGCGAATGACGAGCGGCTGCACAACGCGCACGTGCTGGTGTTCTTCATCTTCCTGGTCGGAAATATCGGCGGCTCGCTGACTCCTCTGGGGGACCCGCCGCTCTTTCTCGGATTCCTGAAAGGCGTGTCGTTCTTCTGGCCTACTTTCCACCTGTTCCTGCCGATGGTGATGGTCTCGGCGATCGTGTTGGTGACGTTCTATGGGATCGATCGTTGGTTCTACGGCCGAGACGCTGCATTCCGGGCCAGGCGCGATCCGACGCCGGACACGCTGGCTGGGTTACGGGTCGACGGCGGCGTGAATATCGTGCTGCTCGTCGGGGTGATGGCGTGCGTGCTGATGAGCGGGCTGTGGAAACCAGGGATCGCCTGGGATGTACTGGGGACGCCGATCGAGTTGCAGGGGCTGGTGCGCGACATCGTTCTGATCGCGCTCGCTTGGCTGTCGCTGCGGCTCACTCCAGCCGCCTGCCGTGAAGCCAACAGCTTCACCTGGGGGCCGATCATCGAGGTCGCCAAGCTGTTCGCGGGAATCTTCATCACCATCATTCCGGTGATCGCGATGCTGCGCGCCGGCGACAAGGGCGCGTTTGCGGGTGTGGTGCGCCTCGTCACGGCGCCCGATGGCCAGCCGATCAACGCGGCGTATTTCTGGCTGGCCGGCGGATTGTCGAGCTTTCTCGACAACGCGCCGACCTATCTGGTGTTCTTCAATATCGCGGGCGGCGACGCCGTGGCGCTGATGGGACCGATGGCGACGACGCTCGTCGCGATCTCCGCCGGCGCCGTCTTCATGGGCGCCAACACCTATATCGGCAACGCCCCGAACTTCATGGTCAAGGCGATCGCCGAGGAGAATGGCGTCAAGATGCCGAGTTTCTTCGGTTATATGCTGTGGTCGGGCGCGATCCTGATTCCGACTTTCCTTCTCGTCACGTGGGTGTTCTTTTGATGAATTCGATCCTCTTCTCGCCGATCACGCTGGGCGGACTCAAAGCGCCGAACCGCATCGTCGTCGCGCCGATGTGCCAATACTCGGCCATCGATGGCGTGCCGCAGCCGTGGCACCGACAGCATCTCGGTGCGCTGGCCGTGTCCGGAGCCGGTATCGTCGTCGTCGAGGCGACGGGCGTGACGCCGGAAGCGCGCATCACCCATGGCTGCACCGGATTGTGGAACGACATGCAGGAACGCATGTTCGGCGAACTGGTTCACGACATGAAGGCGGCCGGCGGCAACGCGGTGGGCATCCAACTCGCGCATGCCGGACGCAAGGCGTCGACCCAGCGTCCCTGGGAGGGCGGCGCCATCATCCCGGCCGATGCGGTGGAGAAGCCGTGGCAGACCATCGCGCCATCCGCTGTGGCGCATGCGCCGGGCTGGCACGTCCCGGCCGAGCTCGATGCCGGCGGCGTCAAGGCGTTGTGCGATGCCTTCGCCGCGAGCACGCGGCGGGCCGAGCGCGCCGGCTTCGATCTCGTGGAGCTGCATGCGGCGCACGCCTATCTGCTGCACCAGTTCCTCTCGCCGCACAGCAACAAGCGCAGCGACGCCTATGGCGGAACGCTCGAGAAGCGCATGCGGGCACCGCTCGAGATCGCCGAAGCCGTGCGCGGCGCCTGGCCGCGGACACGCGCGCTCGGCGCGCGCATCAGCGGCAGCGACTGGATCGAGGGCGCGGCCGGCCCTGACGACGCGGTCGTCTTCGCGCGCGAACTCAAGCGGCTCGGCTATGATTTCGTGTGCGTCAGCTCGGGCGCTTTCGCGGAGTCCAAGGTCAAGCCCAGCCTCGGCTATCAGGTTCCCTTCGCGGCGCAGGTGAAGCGCGAGGCGGGCATCGCCACGCGCGCCGTCGGCCTGATCGTCACGCCGCAGCAGGCCGAGGCGGTGCTGCGCGCCGGCGATGCCGATCAGATCGCCCTGGCGCGCGCCATGATCGACGATCCGCGCTGGCCGTGGCGCGCCGCCGAGGCGCTCGGCGTGCCCGCGCCGGTGCCGCTGCAATGTCTGCGCGGCAGGCCCGGAATCTGGCCGGGGCCCGCGATGATGCAGCAGGCGGCGCTCGGACAGGCCGCGGATTGACGGCGGCTCACAGCGCTCCCGTGAGGGCCGCGCGCGCGATTCCGTAGGCCGCGCCGGCGATCACCAGCCAGTGCATGGCGAGGTTGAAGCGGATGAGCGCGGCCAAGGCGGCGATCGCGACCATGATCGCGATCCAATCGAATTGGCCCGGAATGGGAATGAACACGGCCTCGGCGAGGAAGACGGCGAGGTTGAGGATCACGCCGACCACGGCCGCCGTGATCGCGCCGAGCGCCGAGCCGATGCGCGCATCGCCGTGCAGCCGCTCGATATAGGGCGCGCCGAGCAGCACCATCGCGAAGCTCGGCAGGAACGTGACCCAGGTGGTGAGCGCCGCGCCGGCGATCGCGGCGCTCAAATGCCCGGGGCCCGGCGTCGCATTCCATGCCGCGAAGAAGCCGACATATTGCAGCACCAGAATCAACGGCCCCGGCGTGGTCTCCGCGAGCGCGAGGCCGTCCAGCATCTCCAGGCGCGAGAGCCAGGCATAGCTGCGCACCGCCTCCTCGGCGACGTACGGCAGCACCGCATAGGCCCCGCCGAAAGTCACGAAGGCCGCCTTGGTGAAGAGTTCGGCGATGTCGAGAAACGGCCGCGTGCCGAACATCGCGAACACGGCGCCGATTCCGAGCGCGAGCAGCACGAGATAGATCGCGGCGATGCGCGCGGCGCGTGGCCAGAAGGCGGGCAACGGCAGGTCGTCGTCGATCGGAACGGCGCCGCCATGCGCGCCGCTGACGAAGGGCGACGCGCCGGCTTGCGCCGCCAGCCAGCCGATCGCGCCCGCGGCGAGGACGATCCAGGGAAAATCGATACGCAGGACATTGATGCCGATGAAGGCGGCCGCGGCGAGCGCCACCGCTTGCCAGCCCTTCAGCGTGCGCTTGCCGATGCGCCACACCGCATGCGCCACGATCGCGATCACGACCGGCTTGAGGCCGTTGAACACCGCGGCGACGGCCGGCGTGTCGCGCCCCGTGGTGGCGATCCAGGACAGC
Organism: Alphaproteobacteria bacterium; assembly: GCA_031403455.1. Lineage (GTDB taxonomy): Bacteria > Pseudomonadota > Alphaproteobacteria > CACIAM-22H2 > CACIAM-22H2 > CAIOSQ01. The sequence goes on from JANNTF010000031.1 coordinate 3,398, forward strand.
AGCAGCAGGATGAGCGCGCCGGGCAGGACGAACAGCCCGCCGGCGACGAGCCCGCCCTTCAGGCCGTGCAGCCGCCAGCCGATATAGGTCGCGAGCTGCTGCGCCTCGGGCCCGGGCAGCAAGGTGCAGAAGCTGAGACCGCGCAGGAAAGCGTCCTGCGCGATCCAGCGGCGGCGGTCGACGAGTTCGGTCTGCATGATCGCGATCTGCCCCGCCGGCCCGCCGAAGCTGATGCAGCCGAGCTTGAACCAGAAGCGCAGCGCTTCGCGGAAACTCGGACGCGGCGCACCAGTATCGAGAATGTCGGCATAGGGCATCGCGTCACTCATGGCGTCGGGTTCCAGCCATGGGTCTCGCTTGTCAGCGATCGGCACCAGGCATAGAGCGCATCGTACATGACCATGCCGTGGCGGAGCATCTCGTGATCATCGGCGAAGCTGTGCGACAGGCCGAGCGAGATCGCCAGCAGCCCCGGCGATTGCGGGGTCAGGTCGAGCACGCCCGTATCGGCGCCGCGCACGATTTTCGCGAGATGCTGCAGCGCCGGATCGTCGAGCCGGTACTCCTTCATGAAGGCATCGAAGGAGCACAGCGGACCGTCATGCGAGAGATCGACGTTGGGCACGTCGTAGGGAATCGCCTTGAGGCGCTCGGCCTCGCTGAGTACCTGGTCCGTCGGCACGTAGAGGAATTCGGCCTCGGGATCGATGAAGCGCGCGATCAGCCAGGGGCAGGCGATGCGGTCGATCTTCGGACGCGCGCGCGTGATCCAGCGCACGCCACGCACCGGCTTCGTCTGCGTGGCGCCGCCCGCCGCCTCCCAGCCATGAATGCCACCTTCGAGGAAACTCGCGCGCAGCCCGCGCGACGCCAGCTTCTCCGCCGTGTTGCGACCGACATGCAGGCCATGGACGCAATAGACGACAATGTCGCGATCCGCGGGAAGCTCGGCGGCCCAGGTGTCGACGGTGGCGGGATCGCGCCAATCGGCGCCCGCGACCATTCGCGGTGAGGCAGCATGAAACTGCGTGCGCCGAACGTCGACGACGAGCGGCGGCGCGGGATCGGAAATGCGGCGGGCGAGTTCGGAGACGGGAAGCGAAGCGACCATGACGGACCTCCTCGGGGGAAACCGAGAAGGCAGTGCTTGGACGATCGCTCGTCTTGATGTGCGAACGGGGCGACTGCCGGTAGCCCCATCTGCGCGCCTTATAGGCTAAGCCACAGAAGTGGCGCAAACGAAAACTCGCCGAGCCATCGCGTGGCGGCGCAGCAGCT
>JANNTF010000032.1:0-3159 GCA_031403455.1 Alphaproteobacteria bacterium
CCGTGCTTGGCGGGATCGTGCCGAGCCTCGCACGCCCGGGCCGCAATCTCACCGGTGTGACCGCGCTTGGCGAGGAGCTGAATGCGAAGCGGCTGGAGCTGCTCAAGCAGGCTTTCCCGGAGATCACGCGCGTCGCCGTCCTCACCAATCGGCACTCGCCGTACACGCAGCAATTCCTGCGCGCCGCGGCGCGCGCGGCGCCGGCACTCGGGGTGCAGTTGCATGTGCTGGAGGCGCATGACGCCGGCGAGTTCGAGGCGGTCTTCGCGACGATGCGCGGCGCGCGCGCCGAAGCTCTCCTGGTGCTGCCCGACATCGTGTTCATCACCCATCGCGCGCGCATCGCGGAGTTGGCGGCGCGCCATCGGCTGCCCGCGATGTATGGCGAGCGCGAGTTCGTGACTGTGGGCGGCCTGATGTTCTACGGCGCCAGCTTGCCGGGCATGTATCGCCGCGCCGGGAGCTATGTCGACAAGATCTTCAAAGGGGCCAAGCCAGGCGACCTTCCTATCGAGCAGCCGACGAAGTTCGAGTTGGTGATCAATCTGAAAACCGCGAAAACCCTCGGCCTCGACATCCCCTCGTCGATTCTCGCCCGCGCCGACGAGGTGATCGAATGATCGCGCGCCGCAGCTTTCTGTCGCTCGCGGGGACCGCGCTTGCGTCCGTTTCTGCGCACGCGCAGTCGCGGCAGACTCCGGTGGTCGGGTTCCTCCATGTCGGTTCGGCCGGGCTGCTCGGGCGCGAGATCTCGGCGCTTCGCGCCGGCCTCGCCGAGATGGGGTTCGTGGACGGTCGGACGGTGACGTTGGAGGCCCGCTGGGCCGAAGGCTTGTACGAACGCCTGCCGGCGCTGGCGAGCGAACTGGTCGCGCGCGGGCTGACGATGATCGTGTGCGGCGGCGGTATTCGGCCCATGCGCGCGGCCCAGCAGGTCGTCGGGCGGCTGCCGGTCGTCTTCGTCACGACGGGCGATCCCGTCAGCGAGGGCATGGTGACCAGCCTCGCCCGGCCGGCCGGCGAGGTCACCGGCGTCACGATGCTGGGCTACGAGATCGCCACCAAGCGCTTCGCGCTGCTGCGCGACGCCGTGCCGCGCGCTCGGCGGGTCGCGTTCCTCTTCAACCCCGACAATCCTCGTCATGATGTCGAGCGTCGGGAGATCGAGGTTGCCGCGACCACTACGGGCATTGAGATGCAGGCGCTGTCGGCCACAGCCGAGTCCGAGTTTGCCCAGGTTTTCGCGACCATGTCCGCGCGTGGCGTCGAGGCGCTGCTTGTCAGCGTCGATGGCACTTTCGACGTGCGGCGGCGCGCCCTGATCGAGTTGGCAGCGCGGCACCGAATTCCCACGGTCTACGCGTTTCGGGATTCCCCTGAAGACGGCGGATTGATGAGCTACGGGTCGTCGCGGCCGGAAGCCTACCGTCTGGCCGGAATCTATGCCGGGCGCATCCTGAATGGCGCCAAGCCGGCCGACCTGCCCGTGATCCAGGCGACGCGCTTCGAACTCGTGGTCAATCTCAAGACCGCGAAGGCCCTGGGCATCGACATCCCGCAGATCGTGCTCGCCACCGCCGACGAGGTGATCGAATGAGGGAGGCGATGGAATGAGGAGACGAATCTTCCTTTCACGCTCCGGCGGCGCAGCGGCCGCAGCGATCGCCGGGCCGCGAGCGGCAAGTGGACAGCCGGCCGCGCCGCCGGTGGTCGGGTTCCTGCGCAGCACGGGCGCGGCCGGCCAGGACGATTCCGTCGAGGCGTTCCGCAAGGGCCTCGCCGAAACCGGCTTGATCGAGGGACGCGACTTCGCGATCGAATTCCGCTGGGCCGAGGACCGGGAGGATCGACTGGCGGCGATGGCGGCCGAACTCGTCGCCCGGCGCGTGGCCGTGATCGTCGGAAACACCCCGGGGGCGCTGGCAGCGAAGGCCGCGACCGCGACGATCCCGATCGTGTTCGTGGGCGGCGACGATCCGGTCCGCCTCGGGCTGGTCACCAGCCTCAGTCGCCCCGGCGGCAACGTCACCGGCGTCGCGTTTCTCGACGTCGATCTGGCGGCCAAGCGCCTCGGGCTGCTGCACGAGCTGGTGCCGCGGCTCGCCAGCATCGCCGTGCTGGTCGACCCGACCTTTTCCGGAAGCGTCACCGAACTGAAATCCGTGGAGGAGGCGAGCCGGGCGAACGGGCGGCGGATCCTGGTCGTGAAGGCGACCAGCGACGCAGAGATCGACGCCGCCTTCGAGACCGCGGTCCGCGCGGGCGCACGGGCGGTGTACGTCGGGACCGGCCCGTTCTTCTCCAGCCGCCGCGACCGCTTCGCCGCGCTGGCGGCGCGCCACGGGCTGCCGGCGATCTACGCGCAGCGGCGCTTCACCGAGGCGGGCGGTCTGATCAGCTACGGGCCGAACCTGCTGGACGCCTATCGCCGCGCCGCCGGTTACGTCGCGCGGATCCTCCGGGGCGCGAAGCCCGCGGATCTGCCGGTCGAGCTGCCGACGCGCTTCGAGCTGGTGATCAACCTCCGCTCCGCGAAGGCGCTCGGGCTCGAGATCCCGACGCTCCTGCTCGCCGCGGCCGACGAGGTGATCGAATGAAGCGAAGAGATCTTCTGGCCGTTGCCGGTGGCGCGGCGGTCGCGTGGCCGCTCTCAGTGCGCGCGCAGCAGCCGGGCCGGATGCGACGCATCGGCATGCTCATGTCGCTGACCGCTCGACTCGAAGAGGGGCAGCGCGGCGCAGCCGCGCGGGGTGGTGAGTCAGCGATCGAGCGCCGCCTCGATCTGCGCCGCGGCGCCGGCGAGGTTCGTCTCGACCTCGTCGCTGACGAAGCGCAGCGCGCCCCACAGCAGCACCTCTGCGCGCGTGGCTCTGCGCCGCAACTTCCGGCGGTTGTCGATCAGATGCTTTCGATTGTCGAGCCAGCCCATCGCTCCAGCTTGACGCCGCACCGGCGTGTCGCGATCGCCGCGTGCGGCGTGACGCCGTGGACTCACCACCCCGCGCGGCTTTCGCCGCGCTGCCCCTCCTCGAGTCGAGGCGGGGCGACGAGCAGGGGCTGGCGATACGCTCGGAAGAACTGTGCATGCCGTAGCTCGAATGACCGACCGACCGCGAGCGCCGCCGCCGAGGTGATCGAATGATCCCGTCGCTCGAGCGC
>JANNTF010000033.1:0-2736 GCA_031403455.1 Alphaproteobacteria bacterium
CTGCGCGACGGCGCGCAGACTCAGGGAGTGGATTTCGGGGTCGCGGACAAGCGGGCGATCGCGGAGGCGCTCGATCAGCTCGGGATCGATTATGTCGAGGGCGGCTGGCCCGGCGCCAATCCGACCGATGATGCGTTCTTCGCCGACGCGCCGGTGTTCAAGCAATCGCGCTTCGCCGCGTTCGGCATGACGCGTCGCGCGGGACGGTCGGCGTCGAACGATCCCGGCCTGACTTCGGTGCTCGCGGCCGGCTCGCCGGTCGTGACCCTGTTCGGCAAGACCTGGGATTTCCACGCGAGGCACGCGCTCGGCGTCGAGCTCCCCGAGGCCGTCGACATGATCGCGGATTCGATCGCCGAGATCATCCGCCGCGGCCGCGAGGCGATCTTCGATGCCGAGCATTTCTTCGACGGCTACAAGGAGAACCCCGGCTTCGCGCGCGACTGCCTGCGCGCGGCGCTCGGGTCGGGCGCGCGCTGGATCGTGCTCTGCGACACCAATGGCGGCGCGCTGCCGCACGAGGTCGAGCGCATCGTCGGCGAGGTGAGCGCGCTGATCCCCGGCGACCGGCTCGGCATCCACTGCCACAACGACACCGAGAACGCGGTCGCCAACTCGCTCGCCGCCGTGCGCGCCGGCGTGCGCCAGGTCCAGGGCACGCTCAACGGTCTCGGCGAGCGCTGCGGCAACGCCAATCTGACCTCGATCATTCCCAATCTGATGCTCAAGCTCGGCTATCAGACCGGGATATCCACGGCGCAGCTCGCGCAACTCACCCATGTCTCGCGCCTGCTCGACGATCGGCTCAACCGCACGCCCGCGCGCAACGCGGCCTATGTCGGCGAAAGCGCGTTTGCGCATAAGGGCGGCGTCCATGTCTCGGCGGTCGAGAAGGATCCGCGGACTTACGAGCACATCGCGCCGGACGCCGTCGGCAACCGGCGCAACATCGTGGTCTCCGACCAGGCCGGGCGCGCCAATATCCTCGCGCGGTTCCGTGAACTCGGATTGGAGATGTCGTCCGATGATCCGCGCCTCCTGCGGCTCATCGACGACGTCAAGCAGCGCGAGCATGACGGCTTCGCCTATGACGGCGCGGATGCGAGCTTCGAGCTGCTCGCGCGCCGAGCGCTCGGCGGCATGCCGGAGTATTTCTCGCTGGTCTCGTTTCGCGTCATCACCGAGCGTCGCTTCGATGCGCGGGGTGAACTCGTCACGCTGTCGGAGGCCACGGTGAAGCTCGACGCCGGCGGTCAGCGCTTCCTGACGGTCGGCGAGGGGGTCGGTCCCGTCAATGCGCTCGACGGCGCGTTGCGTGCGGCGCTCGTGCCGATGTACCCGGACCTCGCCGCGATGCGGCTGATCGACTACAAAGTCCGCATTCTCTCGCCCGAAGACGGCACCAAGGCGGTGACGCGCGTCATGATCGAGAGCGCCGACGGTCCGCTCCATGGACCAGGCGGGCGGCACTGGTCGACGATCGGCGTCTCAGCCAATGTGATCGACGCGTCCTACCACGCGCTGCATGACGCGATCACCTGGAAGCTGTTCCACGATGCGAGAACAGGGCGCGCCGGCGCGGCTTGACGGCGCCGCACGCGCGCGCGATACGCGGCGCCATGCGCAATCCTGCGACGGCTCCAGCGCCCGTGGTCATTCTCGTGCGGCCGCAGCTCGCCGAGAATATCGGCATGGCGGCGCGCGCCATGCTCAATTGCGGGTTGGAAGAGCTGCGCCTCGTGCGGCCCGACGAGCCGCCCGATCACCCCCGCGCGATCGCCGCGGCAACCCATGCCGATGGCGTGCTGCGCACCGCGCGCGTGTTCGACACGCTCGAGGCGGCGATCGCCGATCTGCATCACGTCTTCGCGACCTGTCCTCGGCGCCGCGGCCTGGTGAAGGAAATGATCACGCCCCGCAGCGCCGCCGCGGATCTGCGACGGATGATCGCGGCCGGCGAGCGGCCGGGGATTCTGTTCGGTCCGGAGCGCACCGGCCTCGAGGGCGACGAGGTCACGCTGGCGGATGTCCAGGTCTCGATCCCGCTCAACCCGGCGTTCAGCTCGCTCAACCTGGCGCAAGCGGTGCTGGTCATGGGGTACGAGTGGTGGCAGGCGGCCGATCTGACCGAGGCCCGGCAGCTGGTCACCAACCGCGCGACCCAGGCCACCAAGGGCGAGTTGCTGAGCTTCTTCCTGCGCCTCGAATCGGCGCTCGATGTCTGCGGCTTTCTGCGCGATTCCGAGATGCGCCCGACGATGGTGCGCAATATCAGGGCCATGTTCCAACGGGCGCAGCTGATGAGCCACGAGGTCAACACCCTCCAGGGAATCGTGACAGGGCTCACCGAGCAACCGCATCAGGGCTCGATCCCGGGCTCGCGTCGCGGCAAACGCGCCAAACAGGCGGCCGATCACCGGTCGCCTGGAGGCGGTGAGGAGATTGCGCATCCCGGGCCCCTGGCGGCGTGGGATGACGTTTGACAGGCCGCGCGCCGAACAGGTATCAACCCCGGCGTTTCGGTAAGCCCCGTGGCTCCGCCGTCGTTTTTTGGATTTCGGATCAATGAGCAAGCGCATCGCTGCGAAGTATAAGATCGCCCGCCGTCTCGGCGTGAACCTCTGGGGGCGTGCGAAGGCCCCGAATACGGATCATGGGCCGGGCCAACATGGTCAGCGGCGCAACAAGAAGCTCTCGGATTTCGGTCTGCAGCTGCAGGCCAAGCAGAAGCTCAAG
>JANNTF010000034.1:0-11270 GCA_031403455.1 Alphaproteobacteria bacterium
GCGGTCGAGTGGCCGGCGCTCGCGGTCGGTACGGCAGCGCGCGCGCCGACGCTCTTCGAACCCTTCGGGCGGCCGCGCTTGGCAGTGGCGCCGCCCTTCTCTCCGTACTTTGCTTTCCAATTGTAGAAGGTCGCGGTCGAGATCTTGTGCTTCTTGACCACATCCGTGACACCTGAGCCCGCCGCATTCTCGGCGAGGATTTCACGGATCTTCGACTCGGGAAGCCTTGTTCTTGCCATATGAGACTCGCTGTGTTGGAGGAAACTGAGTGTTGGAGGAAGCGGGAACCTACCCCCAGATCTGCCAAAAGCCGAGTGAAAACAGCAACCAAGGGCGGAGCATCTGTATGACCTCGACGCCTCTGCGTTCGCCTCTAATTTCGGGTCGATAGCAGATGGCCGGCGCTGTCCGCGCGTACCGACCAGGACGGTGCAATGAGGGCAGTCGTGTAGTCCTCCTCGATCAGCGCGGGACCGGCGATCACGTTCCCAATTTCCAGCGTGGTGCGCCGGATCACCGGGATATTCTGCCAGCGACCGTCCAGCCACACCGCGCGTGATCTTCGTGCGGCTGCGTCCGGTGCACTGGAAGTCGTGCCGGGGGATGGGCGTCCGAGCGCGCCGATCGCCGCCAAACGCAAGGTGACGAGTTCGACCGCGTCGTCCGGGTTGGAATAGGAGAATCGCTGGCGGTGCGCGGCGTGGAAGTCGCGGACCAGCCGCGTGAGCGCCTCGCCGTCCGGGGCTTGCGTGGCCCAGGGAATCGTCAACTCGAAGGCTTGTCCGCGATAGCGCAAATCCGCGGAGAAATTGAGCTGGCGGGCCGGCGGCGCAATCGCGTCGGCCTCGAGCCGTGCCGACCCTTCTGCGGTCAGTTCCGCTGCCATGGCGATGATCACCGCCAGATTGGACGTCTCGGCAAGCATCACGCGCGATCGCGCGAAATCATGGCCGATATCGGAATGCAGTATGCCCCACGCCGACAGCGTGCTCGCATCACGCGGGAAGATGGCGCGGTTGATGTTGAGTTCCTCCGCGACCTGGAGGGCATGCAGCGAACCGGCGCCGCCGAAGGACAGCAAGGCGAAATCGCGTGGATCCAGACCTTTCTCGAACAGGCTGAGCCGGATCGCCGCCGCGAGATTGGCATTGGTCATCGTGAGAATGCCCGACGCGGCCTGCTCGAGCGACACGCCGAGCGGATCGGCGATACGCGCCGCGATCGCGTCGCGCGCGGCAGCGAGATCGAGCTTCATCTTGCCGCCCAGGAAGAACGCCGGATCGAGCCGACCGAGGACGAGATTGGCATCGGTCACCGTCGGCTCGGTGCCGCCATGGCCGTAGCAAACCGGGCCGGGCGTGGCGCCGGCGCTTTCGGGGCCGACAGTCAGGCGTCGACCGGCGCTGACCAGCGCGATCGACCCGCCGCCGGCGCCGATCGTCCGGATCTCGACCATCGGCACGCGCACGGGCAGGCGATCGATCTCGCCTTGGTTGACGAGGTCGATGCGATCGTCGCGCACCACCGAGACGTCGTAACTCGTGCCGCCCATATCGACGCCGACCAGCGCGGGCTCCACGAGCGCGCGTGACAGATGCAGCGCCGCGAGCGCGCCGCCGCTGGGACCGGAGAGCAGCAGTCGCACCGGCTCGCGCGCGGCCGTCTCGGGGCTGCAGACCCGGCCATTCGACTGCACGATCAGCAGGCGCGGTTCGAAACGCTCGGCGTGCATGCGCACCGCCAGCCGATCGAGATACGCCTTCACGACGGGCATCAGCAGCGCATTGAGCACGGTTGTCGAACTGCGCTCGTACTCGCGGATCTCCGGACTGATCTCGGACGAGATCGACACCGCGAGGGTCGTAAGCGAAGCCGCGAGATGCGCCTTGATCGCGCGCTCATGCGCGGGATTGACGTAGGCGTTGAGCAAGGTCACGGCGACGGTCGCGACCTCGAGCGCGGCGAGGCGTCGCGCGAGATCGGCGAGGGCGAGGGCGTCGAGCGGACGCTCGACGGCGCCGGTCGCCGTGATGCGTTCCCCGACACCCAGCCGATGGTCGCGCGCGATGAGGACCGGGAACGGCCGCGGTCGCACCGAATAGACTTCGCGGCGGGCGTGGCGCGTGATCTCCAGCACGTCCTCGAACCCGGCCGTGGTCACCAGCGCGCCAAGCGGGAACTTGCGCTCGAGCACCGCGTTGGTGGCGATCGTCGTGCCGTGGAGGAGATAGCCGACATCGCCCAGCGCGAAGCCGAAGCGCGCAGCGGCTTCGTGCAGGCCGGCCATCAGGCCGATCGAGGGATCGGCTGGCGTGGTCGCGATCTTGTGGCTGACGACCCGGCCGACCCGCGAATCGAGGATCTGCAAATCCGTGAACGTGCCCCCGATATCCGCGCCGATGCGGATCGGTCGTGCCTGCAAACTCAACTACGCGCTCCCTGGGTGCTGCTGGTCCCGGCGAGGCCTTTGCACCGGCTATGTCACCCAAGGCAAGCCTGGAGATCGGCTCAGCGCCGGCGGCGACGCATCCAGGCGAGCGTGGAGATCGCTGTGGCGAACAGGGCCAAAGCTGCCGGCGCCGGCACTTGGCGTTCGTCGAAGGCGATCACGCTGGCATTCGAGTCGGGAAGCGGGGATCGGCCGGCGAAGCCGATCGATCCCATCAGGCCGGGATCCAACCCCGGCGGGGTCCAATCCTGGACGATGAAGAGCCACGTCTCACCCGGCTCGAAGACGAGGTTCGCGGCGATGCTTTCCGAGATCAACGGCGTGTTCACGCCGATCGTGTCGATGCGAAATGCCCGCGTGAACACGAAGGGCGAGCCAGGCGCCGCATCCGGCGTCGTATCGGCGATGACCAGATCGACATTGCTCAGTCCGTTGAACTCATCGGCAACGAACCAGAGATCGGTCCAGTCGATCGAGGTCAGGTTGGTGATCGAAACGACGCGGTTGGGGATGTCCGGATTGTCGCCGACCGATGGACACGCCGATTGCTGCGTGAACGTGCTCGCCGAGCGGATGGCCTGATCTGCCGGAAACCCGGCGGCGCCGACCGCGGCCGGGTTGCCAAGCTCGTGATTCGCCAGCGGCGTGCCGCCGTCGCAGGTCGTGGAGTCGGATGAATGTGTGATCGGCCTGGCATTGGCGGTCGCCACGGCAGCGGCGATCACCACAGAGTACAGACCGGCGCGCAATAGTTGCTGCATGGCAGTCCTCCCTCTTGGATGGCGTCCGCGCCTCGAGACTCGGATCACCGTTGAATACTGTGCAACAACTGGGCCGTCACGCCGGGTATTTATAAGATTCAAACGATAGAAGTGCTTAGTGTCGCGAGCGGGCTCCCGCGCCTTGCCAATACTTGTGGCATTGTAAGAGTCGCCGACAGCTTCGTGACCGCCGCGGCGCGCGCCGAGACCGGTCCTGTCGCGACTTTGCCATCTGAATCAGGGAAGTAGTGCCGCAGGCCGTCGCTTCGCCGCTACTCGTCAAGTTCTCCGACACAGGTTTCGGCGCGCGATCGCCGCGCCGGCTCAGAGCCAGCGGCGGACTCGACCAGCATAGGCGCGATAGGCGTCGCCGAACTTCGCTGCCAGGAAGCGTTCCTCGCGTGCGATCACGAGATGCTGGAGCGCGATCAGCACGGGCGCCAGCAGCAGGACCGGCCACCACGAATTGAGCAATCCCGCCGCGCCGAGATAGGCGCAGTTGAGCGCCAGATAGATCGGGTTGCGCGACCACTCGAAGGGGCCTCCCGTCACCAGCGCAGTCACCGGGTGATGCACGGGAATGCCGGTGCGTGCCCGGCGCATCTCCAGCACCGCCCAGAGCGCGATCCCCAGGCCGAGCGCGATCAGTGCAGTGCCGGCGCCGAGCCGCACGCCGCGCAGTTCCGGCGGCGCGATCGGCCAGACCCAGAGGCGGGCGCCGATCCATCCCGCCGCAAAGCCGATCGCGTACAGGATCGGCGGGTGAATCGGGATCCCGGCCGTCTGGTCGCTCGGCATCTATCGCTGCGGCTTGCCGTCGCGCAGCGTGACGCCGTAGTCGCGCGCCGCGCCCTCGGGCGTCACGTAGCCTTCGGCGAGATAATGGGCGATGGCGGCGAGGCTGCGCAGCTTGGGGTCGCCATAGCCGGCGCCACCGGCGAGGACGAGTTCGACGATCTCGTCGCCGCGCGACAGCGTCACCAGCGCGCCGGTGCCGAGATCGCGCGTGCCGTCGTTGTCTACGACGGCGGCGCGCACGTCGCTGCCCGGCGCGCCGCCGGCCAGACCCGCATAGACCATGCCGCGACCCTCGGGGTAGACGCCGGCGAGCGTGTCCTGGCCATCGCTGCTGCGCTTGCGAAAGCGCACGATCTGACCCAGCCCGCCGCGATGTTCGCCCGCCCCGCCCGAATCGGGCAGATAGGATTTCTCGACGCAGATCGCGGGCGTGCGCGCCTCGAATAATTCGATCGGCGTATTGGCCGCCGAAGTCGGCCACATCAGTCCGGATTTGCCGTCGGCTCCGGCCGAGGCGCCCTGGCCGCCGCCCATGAACAGGTGGTCGTTATAGGTCCGGCCGTCCTCGGTGCGGCCATAGACGAAAACCGCGACCGGCAATCCGGTATTGGCCTGCACCTGCGACGGAATGGCGGTGCTCAGCGCCTTGAACAGATTGGGCGCGATGTACCAGCCGACGCGGGTGCGCATGTTGACGGCGGCGGGTTTGCGGCAATTGAGCGCGCTGCCTTCGGGCGCCTTCACCGTGAACGGGCGGTAGCAGCCGGCATTGCCGCGCACATTCGGGGTCAGCATGCATTTCAACGGATAGGTCGCATGCGCGGCCGTGTAGTTGAGCGTGCAATTGTAGCCGCCTTGCGGCAGTTGCGGTGGCGCGCCCGCGAAATCGACCTCGAGCGCATCGCCCGCCACCGTGATCTTGACCGGGTAGTCGAGCCGCTCGCCCAGCGGGTTGTTGGAGATCGTGCTCGTATAGACTCCGTCGGGAATGGCGCGGATCGCCGCGCGCATCGCGGCTTCCGCGCGGTCCTGCACGATCTTGGCCAGAGCGCGCAGATCATGGATTCCGTATTCGTCCATGAAGGCGAGCAGACGCTGCGCGCCGACCGCATTGGCCGAGACGAGCGCGTGCAGATCGCCGAGCACCTGCTCGTTGTTGCGTACGTTCTCGGCGATCAGCGTGAACAGATCCTCGTTGGGCACGCCCGCCTTGAACAATTTCATCGGCGGAATCTGCAGGCCTTCCTCGTAGATCTCGCGCGCGCGCATCGAATCCTTGGTGCCGCCGATATCCGAGACGTGTCCGACCGTGCCGACCAGGCCGACGAGCCGCGCGCCGCGGAACACCGGCGTGACGATGGCGATGTCGAAGAGGTGCCCGGCGCAGAGCCAGGGGTCGTTGGTGATCAGCACGTCGCCGGGCTGCAGCTTCTGCGCCGGGAATTTCGCGAGCAGCGCCTTCACCGCCAGCGGCAAAGTGAGGTTGAACACCGGCATGGCGCGCGGGCTATGCGCCAGCGGCTCGCCGGTCGGATCGAGGAGATCGCAGGCGAAATCCTGACTCTCCGAGATGATCAGCGAGAAGGCGGTGCGGCAGACCGTCAGCCACATCTCCTCGACCACGGTGATCAAGCGGCTCCACATGATCTCGAGCCCGACCGGATCGCCTTCGAGCTGGGCGAGTGCGTCGGCCATCGGCGTGTCGGCCGTGATCTTCGCCGGCACCGCGGCGGCGGCGGCGATCGTGATGCGCAAATTGAGATGATCGTCGACGGTGACGGTGTCGCCGGGCGGCACGATCGTCGTCGCCTCGCGCTCCTCGATGATCGCCGGCCCGGCGATGCGGTCGCCCGGCCGCAGCGCGTAGCGGTCATAGACCGGCGTGACGATGAAGCGATCCTCGAAATAGGCCGGCCGCGTGCCCTTGCTCGCCGGGCGCTGGTTCGAACCCTCCGAGGCCTCGCGGATATCGAGCTTGGGCGTCGGGCCTTCCGCGGAGACGCGCCAGGTGATCGCCTCCATCACGGCGCCCGCATAGACATGCGTGTAGCGCTCTTCGTAGACCTTGTTGAAACGCTGCGCGATCTCGTGGAGCGACTCGGCCGTCAGTTCGCCCGCCGGCAGCGGCACGTCGATCTCGTGCATCTGCCCGAGCAGACGCAGATCGGCGGAGCGGCGCATGCGGATCTTGTCCTCGGGCACGCCGGCGGCGAGGAGCGCCGCGCGCGCATCGTCCTCGAGCGCCTGGAGTGCTGCTTGCACGCCCGCCGCGTCGAACCGCGCCGCATCGAGCACCATCGGCAGCGAGCGCATGCGCTCCGCGCTCAACGGTGCCGCGAGAAAGCCGAGCGCCGAGGCGGCGCCGCAGGCCGCGGGCACGATCACCTCTTGCATGCCGAGGATGCGCGCGACGCGGCAGGCATGCGCCGGGCCGGCGCCGCCGAAGCCGACCATCGAATAGCGCCGCGGATCGCGGCCCTTCTCGATCATGTGCACGCGCGCCGCCGAGGCCATGCTCTCGCTGACCACCGCGTGCACGCCCCAGGCCGTCGCGATCGCCGAAAGTTTGAGCTTGGCGCCGAGTGCCGCCAGCGCGGCCTCGGCCGCCGCGGTGTCGAGCGGCATGCGCCCGCCGAGGAAATAGCCGGGATCGAGATAGCCCAGGAGCAGATTAGCGTCCGTGACGGTCGCCTTGGCGCCGCCGCGGCCGTAGCAGGCGGGGCCGGGATCGGCGCCGGCGCTGTAGGGGCCGACTTTCAAAAGACCGAGTTCGTCGATGCTGGCGATCGAGCCGCCACCGGCGCCGATCTCGATCATGTCGATGACCGGGGATTTGATCGGCAGGCCGGAGCCCTTCTTGAAGCGATGGACGCGCGCGGCCTCCATCATGGCGGCGATGTCGGCGCGGCCATCCTCGATCATGCAGGCCTTGGCGGTGGTGCCGCCCATGTCGAAGGACAGCATGTCCTTGAGCCCGACCTGTTTGCCGAACAGCGCCGTCGCGAGGCCGCCGCCGGCGGGGCCGGATTCGAGCAATCGAATGGGGAAGGCGCGCGCCATCGCTGGCGAGGCGAGGCCGCCCGAGGATTGCATCAGCATCAGGCTGCCGGTGAAGCCGAGGCGGCGCAGCTCGTCCTGCAACCGCGCGAGATAGCTTGCCATCAGCGGCTGCACGAAGGCGTTGGCGCAGGTCGTCACCGCGCGCTCGTATTCGCGGATCTCGCCGACCACGGCCGAGGACAGCGAGATCGCGAGCTCGGGAAACTCCGCGGCCGCGAGTTCGGCGACGGCGAGCTCGTGCGCCGAATTGGCGTAGCTGTGCAGGAAGCACACCGCCACGGCCGTCACGCCCTCGGCCCGGAGCTGCGCCAGCGCCTGGCGTACCTGGTCGTGTCTGATCGGCGTGAGCACGCTGCCATCGGCCAGCATGCGCTCGTCGATCTCGAGCCGGCGATGCCGCGGCACGAGCGGTGCGGGGAATTCGAGGAAGAGATCGTAGATGTCGTAGCGCTGCTCGCTGCCCATCTCGAGCGAGTCGCGAAACCCCTTGGTCGTGAGCAGGCCCAGCGTCGCGCCGCGCCGCTCGATGATCGCATTGGTGACCAGCGTGGTGCCATGCACCACCTCGCCGACATCGGCGAGCGCGATGCCCGCCGCGTTCGCCAGCGCCGTCAATCCCTCCAGCGCGCCGCGCGAGGGATCGTCAGGCGTGGTCAGGCATTTATAGAGCCGGATCTGCGCCTCGACCGCGTCGTGGAGAATGAAATCCGTGAACGTGCCGCCGATATCGAAACCGATGCGGTAGCGGAGCGAGGTACCGGAGGCGTCGGGCATGGTTCAGGCTCTGGAGTAGGGGAACGGGATGAGTAAGTCTCTACGCCTCCCGCGCCGCGGAGTCACGGACGCGGCCCCCGCTTGCGATGAGGCCATGATGACGATCAAGCTCTTCTATTCGCCGGGCGCGTGTTCGCTTGCGCCGCATATCGCGCTCGAGGAAACCGGTGCCGCTTTCGAGCCGGTCAAGGTCGCGCTGCCCCAGGGCGAGCAGAAGACGCCGGCGTATCTCGCGATCAATCCCAAAGGCCGCGTGCCGGCGCTCGCCGATGGCACGCATATCGTCACCGAGAGTCCAGCTGTGCTGCGCTACATCGCGCGCCGCTTCCCGCAAGCACGGCTGTGGCCCGATGACGACATCCGCCTCGATGCCGCCTGCCTCGAATGGTGCGCGTGGCTGTCGAACACGATTCACGTTCATTTCGCGCATGTCTGGCGGCCCGAGCGCTATGCCGATGACGAGACGGCGAAGCAGGCCGTGATCGCCAAGGGCCGCGAGGTCACGCGCCAGCTCTGGGCCGATGTCGACGCGCGCCTCGCCGGCAAGCAATGGGCGATCGGCGAGCGCTACTCGGCCGCCGATCCCTATGTGCTCGTGTTCTGGACCTGGGGTCGCGGGCCGGTGCTCGGCTTCGACATGGCCAAGGATTTTCCGAACTGGACCGCTCATGCCCGGCGCATGGCCGCGCGCCCGGCCGTGCAGCGCGCCGTCGACCGCGAAGGGATCGCGCTGCCGGCTTGAGGCTCGGAGGACATCACCCGCAGGCGCGGCTGCCGGTCTCCGCCAGCTGCTTTCCGCAGGCGAGTGCTGCATTCAGCGCCGCAGCCGATGTCGCGCGGGAACGGAAGATCTCGGCCAAGGCGGCCTCGATCGCGTCACCCCGCACCACGGCGCTGCCATGAGTGGCGAGACCGGCCTCGCTCACCAGACGCTGGAATACGTTACTGGCGACAATCTCGGAGAACAGCGCCCGCCAAGCGACCAGACGCTCGCGCGATGCGCCCGGCGGCAGGCAAAGCCAGCGCCCAAGCCGTGATTGCGCATCGAGGAACGCGAAGAGCGCGCTGGCCCTGCCGACGCCGACGACGTCGTGGAGCGTGGGCAGGCTATCGAGGGGCGGCGGCACGGCGTGACGATCGAGCCGCAGCACGACGCGAACCGCGCCGCTCGTGATCAGCGGATACACGGCGTCGAGCGACGCCGTCGCGGCTGCGATCTCACCCGAAGCGAGCGCGAGATTGCGCGCGGCCGTGCTGTAGCCCGGCACGGGCCGCAGCCGGGTGCCAAGCAGGGTGTTGAGCAGCAACGGCTCACGCGCGCTGACCGAACTTGTGGTCTCCGCGCCGACCGGCACCGGGCGCGCGCTGGCGCGCAATTCGTCGAAGCTCGTGACGCCGAGCTGCGACGAGACGACGAGCACTCGCGGCTCGACCGTGAAGCTGCCGATCCAGCCGAAACGCGCGGTCTCGAACGCGACACCTTCGTCGCCGAGCAGCTCGGCATAGACGAGCGCGGTCTGGAACGTGCCGATCGTCGCGCCGTCGGGCGTGGCTTCCATCAGCTGGCGCGCGGCGAGTCGACCATTGGCGCGCGGCATCGACTCGATGACGATGCGCATCGATGGATGCAGCATCGACACGGCCTGCGCGAACACGCGACCGTAGCGGTCCTGCAGGGTGCCGAGCTGGTAGCCCTGGATGAAGCGGATCGTGTTCGGCAAGACGGCCGCCGCATCGGTTCCGCCTGCGGCCGCGGACCACAGCGCGCCGCCGGCGCCGAGTGCGATCGCGCGTCGACGGCCATGCAACGCCGGGACTCCGTCATCGCTCATGGTTGCGCTCCCGCTGACATGGTTTCAGGTGTCCGATCCGAGCAGCCAGCCCCGCAGCAGCGGTGGCCGCGAGCCGGCGAGCCAGAAGGTCGCGGTGAGGCCGAGGCTGACGCCAAGCCCGATCATCGCGCTGTGACGCCATGATAGGCGCTCACGCTGGCGTAACCAGGCGAGCGTGAGTGCGCCCGACGCGATCGGCAGGCCGATCATGGCCGCGCCGCCGAGCAGCAAACCGAGCGCGATCATCACGGCGGCCGGACCGCGCGCGCAGCGCTGACCGGGCGAGGTCCTGCGGATCAGGGCGAGCACGGCGGCGGCGGCGAGGACGCCACCGGCGACGAGCGGCAGCGAGGCCGCGACCGGTGGGAAGCCGCGCGCGATCGCGATCGCGGCGAGGCCGCTGGCGATCGTGACGAGGCCGAGACCGAGATCCCAGCGCCGATCGGTCGGCTCTGCCGTGGTCACGCCGCGGCGCCGCGCGCCATGGACGAGAGCGGCGATCACGCAGAGCGCGCCGAGAATCACGCCGGGACGCAGCAGCGCATCGGCGCCGTAGAGCACGATCGTCTTCTGCAGCGCGCCCTCGATCACGGGGCCGACGACGAAGCCGAGCACCAGAGGCGGCCTCGGCCAGCCGCCCGCCCGCATCGCGCAGCCCAGCGCGCCGAAGATCGCGAGCTGGAGCAGCGTGCTCGCGAAGGGCGAGGCGTAGACGGCGCTGGCCACCGCGGCGCAGACCGCGAGGACGGGAATCAGTCGCCGTGTCCGCGTCGTGAGCTGGGCGAGCAGCGGCGCCCCGGCGAGGCAGAGCGGCACCGCGATCAGATTGGCGACCACGATGGTCAGCGCGAGCGCGTGGGTGAACGCGACCTGTGCCTCGAGGAAATGGGCGCCAGGCCGGATGCCCATGCCGGCGAAGGCCGCGATCATGATCGCCATGCTCGAGCTGCCGGGAATCCCGAGGAACAGGGTCGGCGCCAGCGCGCCGCCTTCCTTCGAATTATTCGCGGCCTCGGGCGCCAGCACGCCGGCGATCGCGCCGCGGCCATAGGGAATGCGCGACGGCGAGGTTTGCACGGCATGGCCATAGGCGAGCCACACGGCGATCGCCGCCCCCATCCCGGGAATCACGCCGATGACGATGCCGATCAGGCTGGTCCGCAGCAGCAGCGGCCAGCGCCGCGTCACGGCCGCCATGCCGAGAATCATGCGCTGCAGCCGCAGCCGCGCCGGTGGCTGGACGTCGCGCAGTGCGGGCGATTGCGCGGACGCGGCCATGAGCTCGGGAATCACGAACAGCCCGGTCACCAGCGCCGGGATGTCGAGCCCGTCCCAGAGCTCGAGCATCCCGAGCACGAAGCGCGGCGTGCCCGATGCCGGATCGAGTCCGACGCATCCCAGGAGAATCCCGAGCGCGGCGGCGGCCACGCCCGCGGCGATTCGTGCGCCCGACAGCGAGGCGATCATGGCGAGCCCGGTGACCGAGAGCGCGAGGATCTCGGGCTGGCCGATATGCGAGATCACCGGTCTGAATCCGTAGATCAACGCGACCAGCGCCAGGGCGCCCAGGCAACCGCCGAGCGCCGAGGCGCCGAG
>JANNTF010000035.1:0-3168 GCA_031403455.1 Alphaproteobacteria bacterium
GCTCCTCGCTCACGGTGAGGCCCTTCATCCCGCGCGCGCAGGTGCCGTCGCGCTGCATCACGATCGAGGCCTGACCATGCGTCGTCTCCACGACATCGCCCATGCGCGCACCGGCGACAAAGGCGACACGCTCACGCTGTCGATCTTCGCCTATCGCCCGGAGGATTTTCCGCTGCTGCGCGACACCGCGACCGTCGCGCGCATGAAGCACCATCTCCAAGGCATCGTCGCCGGCGACATCACGCGCTACGAACTCCCGAGACTCGACGGCGTGCATTTCGTCTGTCGCCAAGCCCTCAAAGGCGGCGTCAACACCTCCCTCGCCCTCGACACCCACGGCAAGACCCTGTCCTACGCCGCCCTCAGCCTGCCGCTGGTTGACTGATCACCGCGTCGCGCGCGCGAGCCATTCGATCAGGACGCGTGTGCCGGCACGAGTGCGATCAGAAAGCATGCAGGCCAGTTGCCCCGCCCCCTCCCCGGCCCTCCGCCACTCGCTGCGCTCGGGGGGACGGGGCCGCGCCGCGACCCTTGGGCGCATCGAATCTGACCGGTGAACCCATGCACGCGCGCCTTGTCGAAGGTCGCGATGCTTGGCGCAGTTTCGCACAAACCATCGCGACGCTCTGCTAAGAAAGCCGCGCGAGGGGGATCTGACATGACGATCGAACAGGTGGTCGACGCGGCGACGCGCGGCTGGGTGGGCGGCGACGCGGCCGGCGGCGTGATCGCGATCTTCGATGCCGAGGGCATCCGGCGGAGCTGGTGTCTCGGGCTCGCCGATCTCGACTCGCGGCGCGGCTGGTCGCTCGATACGCCGACACGGCTGGCCTCGATCTCCAAGCATGTGCTGTCGGCCGGCGTGTTCAGCCTCGGCCTTGATCGCACGCTCGGCCACTACCTGCCCGAGCTGCGGCCGGCGCTGGGCGCGACGACGATGAGCCGCGCGCTCACCATGACCAGCGGCTTGCCCGATCTCGGCGAGAGCCTGACTCTCGCCGGCCTGTCGACGACGACGAGCATGAGCGCCGAGCGGCTCTATGCATTCGCCTCGCGGATCGCGCATCTCAGTTTCCCGAGCGGTGGCGAGGTGTCGTACTCGAACACCAATTATCGCCTCGCGCAGCACGCGATCGAGCGGCAGACCGGCCGCGCGCTGCGCGACTGGCTGCGCGAGACTTTCTTCATGCCCTTGGGACTCGCGAGCTTCGATCTCCCGACCGATCAGAGCGAAATCGTGCCGCGACTCGCCTCCGGCTATCTCCATGTCGAAGGCCGGCCGCGACGCGGCAGCTACGGCCTGCATTTCTCCGGCTCGGGCGGCATGGTCGCGAGCGCGCGCGATCTCGTCGCCTGGCTGCAAGCCCTCGTGCGCGGCGACGGCAGGCTCGGCGGATTGTTCGCGAAGATCGCGGTGCCGGGCGTCCTGCAGGATGGCAAGCAGATCGGCTACGGGCATGGGTTCATGCTCTACCACCTCGCCGGACGCGAACTCGTCGGTCACGGCGGCAGCCTTCCGGGCCACAAGAATCACTTCATCCTCGACCCCGCCAGCGGACGTGGCGTTGTCGTGCTCAGCAATCGCGACGAGACGGAAGCGCAGTCGCTGGCGCTCGAGATCCTCGCGGCCGAGCTCGGTGTCGAGCCGCGGCCGAAATTCACCGATCCCGTTCCCGCCGGCCTGTTCGTCGATCCGCTGAGCGGCGACACACTGGAACTCACGCAAGCCGCGAGCGGGGCGACGGCGAATTTCCTCGGCACCGAGGACAAGCTCGTCCTTGGCGATGGTGGGATCTGGAGCAGCACGGCGCCGCACATGCCCATCCAGATCCATCCGACCAGCCCCGACGCGACGACGTTGCGCGCCTCGATCGGTGGCGCGGCCGCGCGCCTCTGGCAACGCGCCGCCGGCACGGGCAGCGCCGAATTCGCCGGGCGCTATCACTGCGCCGAGCTCGATGCGCGGCACGAGATCCTGATGCAGGGCGATGTCCTCGCGCTTCGCTATGGCGGTGGACCGGCGCCCGACGCCGCGTGCGATCTGCGGCCAACGGCCACGGATTGCTTCGCGACGACCACGCCGTTCAATGGCTTCACGCGTCAGCGCCCCGCGCTGCGTTTTCGGCGCGATGGGGCCGGCAGGCTCAGCGGCTTCACACTGTCATCGAATCGGTCGCGCGGCTGGCACTTCGCGCGCCTCCCGTAGACCCGATCCAGAGGAAAGACACATGGCGAACGAACGCATCGGCTTCATCGGCCTCGGCAATATGGGACGGCCGATGGCGACGTCCCTGGTCACCAAGGGATTCACCCTCGCGGCGCATGATGCGCAGGAGACGCGCGCGCAGATCCTCGCGCAGCGCGGCGCCACGGTCGCGCGCGATGTCGGCGCGGTGATCACGGCCAGCGACGTGATCGTCACGATGTTGCCCAACACGCCGGATGTCGAAGGCATCGTCGCCGAGCTGCTCGCCAAGGGTCGCACCGGCCAGCTTCATCTCGACATGAGCACCATCGATCCCACCGCGAGCAAGCGCTTCGCCGCCGCGCTCGACGCCAAGGGCATGCGCTTCGTCGACGCCGCGGTAGGCCGTTCGCCCGCCCATGCCGAGCGCGGCGAGAGCCTGTTCATGGTCGGCGCGACGGATGCGGATCTCGCGCGCGTCAAGCCGCTGCTCGATGCGATGGGCACGAAGATCATTCATTGCGGCGGCCCGGGCACCGGCATCACGATGAAGATCGTGCTCAATTTCCTGTCGATGGCGACGTGCCAGCTCACCGCCGAGGCGCTCACGCTCGGCGCCAAGCTCGGGCTCGGCACCGCCACGATGTACGAGGTGATCACCAACTCGCTCGCCAACAACGATCACCTCAAGAATTACTGGCCGACCAAGGTCCTCGCCGGCGATGTCGAGCCGGGCTTCGCGATCGATCTCGCCTACAAGGATCTCTCGATCGGCGTCAGCGCGGCCAATGCCGCCGGCGTGCCGGTCTTCACCGGCGCCGCGGCGCGCGAATGCCTCGCCCAGGCGCGCGCCGCGCAGGGCCTCGGCGGCAAGGACATCACCGCCGTCCTCGTCGCCGCCGCCGCCAATGCCGGAATCAAGCCGCCAAGGATGTGAGCGGGATCGCGCAAAGTCGCCCCTCTTCGACTCGAGCTACGGCATG
>JANNTF010000036.1:0-1380 GCA_031403455.1 Alphaproteobacteria bacterium
CAGGAGCCGCAGCCGGGTTGGCTCAGCAACTGCGCGAAGTGATTCGAGGAGACTCTGCATATCTCTTGCTCTCAGAAGGATATAACGATGTCTTTATGTCGTTTGTTCCCGAGATGCAACAGAATGCGCGAGCTTCCCGCCCAGTGATGGCGCGCACTGGTTGTTGGTAATCCCATTGTGGTACGACACGTCGAAATCGATCGCGACTCCGCCGCCAATTAATCTCGTTTTTACGGTGAGATGGCCAAATCTGGGAGAGACGGTCGGGCGTATTAACCGCATCTCCTCCGATTTCCTGTTGGAGGGGGTGTTTGAGACCCACAGACAGGCTGCAAAGAATCGCCATGCAACTCGTCGCTTCCCCTTTTGTGGCCACTCGCCGTTGGCTAACCGCCGCGCTCATGCTGGCGATTGCCGGCTGCGCAAACACATCCACCGGCCCCGGTGACCCCGCCGCCGCGGATCCGCTCGAGCCCTTCAACCGCTACATGTTCGAAGTGAACCGTTTCGGCGACGAGTTCTTGCTGAAACCCGCTGCGGTGATCTATCGCGGCACGGTGCCGAGCGTGGCGCGCGAGTCGGTGACCAACGCGGTGGCCAATCTCCGCTTGCCGTGGACGGCGGCAAACGATGTATTCCAGGGTGAACTCGGCCGCGCAGGCAACTCGGCCGCACGGTTTGCGCTCAATTCCACGTTCGGATTTCTCGGCCTCTTCGACATGGCCAAGGATGTCGGCTTCCCGCATCACGACGAGGATTTCGGCCAGACGCTCGGTGCGTGGGGCGTCACCGGCGATCCCTATCTTGTGCTGCCGTTGTTCGGCCCGTCCAGCCCGCGTGATACGGTCGGCCTCGTCGTCGACTCGTTCCTTGATCCCGTCAGCTACGTCGCCAAAGGCCGGCGCATCGGTGGCGGCGGAAACGCCTTCACCTACACGCGTACCGGCGCCAGCATCCTGAGCAGCCGCGAGTTGAACCTGGAAGCGCTCGCCGAACTCGAACGCGGTGTTGACTACTATGCCGCCGTGCGCAGCGCCTGGCGCCAGCGGCGCGAAGCCGATGTCAGGAATGAAGCGACATCCGGTCGGCGCTTCGTGCCGCGATTCAGCGTGGACTGACTTTCATGCGCCGTATGATTTCTGCAATCGCGCCACTCTCCGTCGCCGCTTGGATGCTGGTGTCGAGCGCCACCGTGGCTGGCCCGGTAACGGTGGCAGCCGCCCAGACTCAAAACGCCGCGGAAGCCGGAAATTTCGTCACGCGCATGGCGCGCACCGCGCTGGACGATCTGACGTTGCCGTCGATCCCAGAAGACCAACGCACCAAGCGCTTCCAGGAGTTGATGGACGAGGCCTTCGATGTACCGTTGATCTCGCGGTT
>JANNTF010000037.1:0-27547 GCA_031403455.1 Alphaproteobacteria bacterium
ATCTCGGCGGCCGATCCCTGCTCGACCGCGCGACCGAGATACATGACCAGCATCGTGCCGGCGAGTTGCCGGACCACGTGCAGATTATGCGAGACGAGAATCAGCGCGAGACGGAACTCGTCACGCAGATCCATCAGCAGATTGAGCACCTGCGACTGGATCGAGACGTCGAGCGCAGACACCGGCTCGTCAGCGACCAGGATGCGCGGCCGAAGGATGAGTGCGCGTGCGATCGCGATGCGCTGGCGCTGGCCGCCCGAGAACATATGCGGGTAGCGCGTCGCCATGTCGGGCGCCAGGCCGACCTTGCGCATGATCTCCTGTGCCGCCTGCGCGCGCGCATCGGCGTCGAGCGCGGTATTGATGCGCAGCGGCTCGGCGATCAGCGCGCCGGCGGTCTTGCGCGGATTCAGCGAGCCATAGGGATCCTGGAACACCATCTGCACGATGCGCGGATTCGCCAGGAGTGGCGCGTCGTCAATCAGCAGCCGGCCGGCACTCGGCCGCTCGAGACCCGAAATCAGTCGCGACAGGGTCGATTTGCCGCACCCGGATTCGCCGACCACGGCCAGCGTCTCGCCGGCGGCGACACGAAAGCTGACGCCGTCGAGCGCGCGGAGCTGGATCGGCGCGTGGAACGCGTCGCGACGAACGGGATAGGTCTTCGCGAGATCAATGCCCTCGAGCATCGCCTGCTCGCAGCAGCGGGAAGTGGCAGCGAGCACCGGCGCCCATGGCCGGCGGCTCCGCTCGGCAGCGATCCTGGACCTGCGCACAGCGCGGCGCGAAGCGGCATCCAAGCGGCCGCGGGATCAGGCTGGCCACGGCACCGGGGATCATCGCCATCCGGCGACGGCCGAGATTGCGCTCCGGCAAGGCCTCGAGCAGGCCCGCGGTATAGGGATGGACAGGCCGCGCGAGGACGTCCTGGACATCTCCGGCCTCCTGACTCTGTCCGGCATACATCACGAGCATGCGCTCCGCGGTCTCCGCGACCACGCCGATATCGTGGGTGACGAGAATCAACGCCATGCCCTCGGCGCGGCGCAGCGCGGTGAGAAGATCGAGGATCTGCGCCTGGATCGTCACGTCGAGCGCGGTCGTGGGTTCGTCGGCCAGCAGCAGCCGCGGCTTGCAGGCGATCGCCATCGCGATCATCACACGCTGATTCATGCCGCCGGAGAGCTGGTGCGGGAACCGGCGCAAGGTTTCCACGGGATCGGGAATGCCGACGGTCTCGAGCAGTTCGGCCGCGCGCCGTTGCGCCACGGCACCGCTGATGCCCGCATGCTCGCGCAGCGTCTCGACGATCTGGAAGCCTGTCGTGAAGCACGGATTGAGGCTCGTCATCGGCTCCTGGAAGATCATCGCGATCTCGCCGCCGTTGATCCGCCGGCGCTCGCGCGGCCCGACCCGGGTGAGATCGATGCCATCAAAGACGAGGCGGTCGGCACGCACGCGCGCCGCCGGCGGCAACAGGCCCATGACTGCGAGGAGCGAAACGCTCTTCCCGGACCCGGACTCGCCGACGATGCCGAGCGCTTCCCCGGCATCGATGTCGAGATCGAGCCCCTCGACGGCGCGCAGCATGCCGCGGGTCGTGTCGAACTCGATCGTCAGATTGCGGATCTCGAGGAGCGCCATTGCCGTCGCCTCAGCTGCGCCGCAGCTTGGGATCCAGCGCGTCCCTGAGTCCGTCACCGAGCAGGTTGAGCGCGAGCACGACGATCAGGATGGCGAGGCCCGGAAAGGTGACGACCCACCATGCACGCAGCACGAACTCCCGCGCATCGGCGAGCATCGTCCCCCATTCCGGCGTCGGTGGCTGCGCCCCGAGCCCGAGAAAGCCGAGCGCCGCCGCCTCCAGAATGGCGCCGGAGAAGCATAACGTGGCCTGAACCAGCAACGGCGCCATGCAGTTCGGCAGCACGGTGTCGAACAGCAGGAAGCCCGGGCCGGCGCCGGAGAGCCGCGTCGCCGCCACATAGGTCTTGGACATCTCGACCATGACCGCGGCACGCGCGATGCGCACGATATGCGGCAGGAAGACGACGGATATCGCGATCACGGCGTTGAGCATGCCGGGTCCGAGAATCGCGACCACGATGATCGCGAGCAGCAGGCTCGGCAGCGCCATCAGCACGTCCATCACGCGCGCGATCGCCAGATCGAGAAGCCCGCCGGCGAATCCGGCTGCGGCGCCGATCACGATGCCGGCGACCAGCGAGAGCGTCACCACGCCGACCGCGATCAGCAGCGAAAATCGCGCGCCATGGATCAGGCGCGACAGCATGTCGCGGCCGATCGGATCGGTGCCGAGCGGGAATTCCCAGGTGCCGCGCGCCGTCCAGACCGGAGGTTGCAACGCGGCGGCGCGGAACTGCACGTTGGGCGCATGCGGCGCGATCACATCCGCCAGGATCGCGGCGAGCACGACCAGCGCGAAGACGGCGAGCCCGAGGAGCGCGCCCTTGTGCCCAACGAAGGCGCGGAGGAACAGGCCGAGGGGAGACTGCGCCGCGCCGACGACAGCCGCGTCGAGCGCGTCGCTCCCGGCGCTAGCGCGCATAACGAATGCGGGGATTGACGACTCCGTACAGCACATCGACCAGCAGATTGACGACGACGACCATGAGCGCGAGCAGCAGCACGCCGCCTTGCACGACCGGATAGTCGCGGCGATAGACGCCTTCAAGCAGCCATTTGCCGACGCCGGGCCAGCTGAAAATCGTCTCCGTCATCACGGCGCCGGTAACCAGCACGCTGACCTGCAACCCGATCACGGTGATCACCGGGATCAGCGCGTTGCGCAGCGCGTGCACGTTCACAACCCGCCAGGACGAGAGCCCCTTGGCGCGCGCGGTGCGCACATAATCGTCGTTCAGGACCTCGAGCATCGCCGAGCGAGTCATGCGCGCGATCACGGCCAGCGGATAGGTGGTGAGCACGAGTGCCGGGAGAATCAGATGCCGCACCGCCGATACGAAGGCGCCCGGTTCATCGACGAGCAGCGCATCGATGAGCATGAATCCCGTGATCGGCTCGAAATAATACTGCACATCGAGACGCCCGGAGACCGGTGTCCAGCCCAGCGTGCCGGAGAACAGCAGGATCAACAGCAAGCCCCACCAGAACACCGGCATCGAATAGCCGGAGAGCGCGAGGGTGATGGTGGCGTGATCGACGACCGAGCCGCGCTTCACGGCGGCGAGGATGCCGGCCGGCAATCCGACGACCAGTGCGATCAGCAGCGCGGTGAGTCCGAGTTCCAGGGTCGCCGGCAGCAGCGTCAGGAATTCCGTGAGCACCGATTGCGACGTGCCGATCGAGCGCGACAGATCGCCATGCAGAAGGTTCGCGACGTAGGCAAGATATTGCTCATGCAGCGGTCGGTCGAGGCCGAGCATGGCCATCGCGCGCGCACGGCCGGTCGCGTTCAGGCCCATCTCTCCCATCATCACCACGACCGGATCGCCGGGTATCAGTCGGATCAATGCGAACGTGACCAGCGTGATCCCGATCATCGTCGAGACGACGCGCAGCAGGCGACCGACGACGAAGCCGAGCATGCGCGTCGCCTAGACTGGCTTGGATGCCGGCCGGAAACTCATCCCGCGACCGGCATCAGGCGACCTTGGCGCGCGCAGCCGGCGTGCCGACCAGTCCCAGCTCCGACGCGAGCTTCCGAGCTTGTACGATCTGCTCGGCGTTCAGGAGATCGCCCGGGTTTCGCGTCGACCCGAGCGGCACACCGCGCAGACGGCAGACCTCCTTGATCCAGGCGTAATAGATGGCGGGGGTGGTCGCCATACGCTGGATCGGGTCGATGCGATCGTTGAGCGCCCGCGCCGCCTTCATGTCCTGCGCGACGCAGGTCAGTCGCCACAGTTCGACCGCGTGCTCGGGGATCATGTTCGACGGCCCTGCGACCCAGCCGACCGCGCCGAGCGCCATCGACGGAAAGGCGAGCGTATCGACGCCTTCGAAGATGGCGAAGCGGTCGCCCGCCATCGCGCGCAGCAGCGTGACATGGTCGATCACACCGGTGGTCAGCTTGACCCAGGGGATGTTGGCCCGGTCGGCGATGCGCACGATGTCGGCCGGGGTCAACAGGACCTGATGCGCATAGGGGGCGTTATAGAGCATGACCGGCGTGTCGACCGCGTCCGACACCGCGGCGTAGTGGCGGACCACCGCGTCGATCGTCGGTCGACCATAGAAAGTCGGAGTCAACAACAGGCCGTCGGCGCCGAGCGACTTCGCGTGCTTCGCCCACTGCACGGCCCCGCGCGTCGCGGCAGCGCTGGCGCCGACCAGGACCGGCACGCGGCCACGCGCATGCTCGATCGCCGTCGCCGCGAGTTGCATGCGCTCCGCCTCATCGAGGGAAGCGAACTCGCTGGTCGCGGCATTGGTGATGATCGCCTGGACGCCGCCGGCGATGACATGGTCGATCAACGCGCGATAGGCGCCAAGATCGATGCGCTCGCCATCCGCGGAGAACGGCGTCAGCAGCGGGGTCACGATTCCCTGGAGTTTCTTCGGCATGCGGCGTTCCTCTTCGCATCATCATCGAGCGGCGAGTTCGCCGCCCCGAGTGGGTGTCACCGTAGGGAGTGCGCGAGGTGTCGGTCAAACCCTGGAGCGTTCTGCTAATGAAACCGGTCCGCCTCGATCTCTCATGTCACCCCTGCCTTGCGGGGCCCGGCCAGGTGCCGCCGGCGGCGAGCAAAACCCGCAGATACGAGACACAAACAACGCTCCCGATTGTGTAACATGAATTGACGAAACCCAGCCGCGCCGGGGGAGCGAGCGGTAGAGTCTTCAGTTGCAAGCGGCGTTGCGAGGCAGCAATGCCGTGGAAGGAGTACCCCCGGCGTGGACGACAGCTTCAACACTGCCGCGATGCAGAAGCCCAAGCGCAGCGCGCTGTTGCGCTGGGTGGTCTGGCTGGCGCTCATCGCCATGATCGCCGGCGCGGCGATCTGGTGGTTTCGTCCCGTGCGCGAGGCATCGGAAGCGCGGATCGGCCGCTTCCAGGCACCCGGTCCGACACCCGTGGTCGTCGCCACGGTGGAGCGGGGTGCGCTGCCGCTCGTGGCACGGGCGCTCGGCACGGTGACGCCGCTCGCGACGGTGACGGTGCGCACACAGATCAACGGCCAGATCACCAAGATCGCCTTCCAGGAAGGGCAGCGCGTCAATCAAGGCGACTTCCTCGCCGAGATCGATTCGCGTCCGTACAAGAATGCGCTCGATCAGGTCGAGGGGCAGCTGCTGCGCGACCAGGCGCTGCTGCGCAACGCCGAGACGGATCTCGCCAGGTATCGCCGGCTGTTCACGCAAGACTCGATCGCGCGCCAGCAGCTCGACACGCAGGAAAACCTGGTGCGTCAGTATCAGGGCACGGTCAAGACCGACGAGGCGCTGGTCAGCAACGCGCGCCTCAACCTCGCCTATTGCCGCATCGTCGCGCCGATCTCGGGCCGCATCGGCCTGCGTCTCGTGGACCAGGGCAATTACGTCCAGACCGGCGACGCGAGCGGCATCATCGTGATCACGCAGACGCAGCCGATCACGGTGACCTTCACGCTGCCCGAGGATACGCTGCCGGCGATCCTCAAACGCCTGCGCGAAAACGCGACGCTGCAGGCGACGGCGCTCGATCGTCGCGGCGTGCAGACGCTCGCCACGGGCGCGCTCACCAGCATCGACAATCAGATCGATCCCGCGACAGGCACGGTCAAGCTGCGCGCGCAGTTCGTCAATGCGGACGAGAGTCTGTTCCCCAATCAATTCGTGAATATCCGGCTGCTCGTCGACACGCGTCGCGACGTCGTGATCGCGCCGACGGCGGCGATCCAGCGCGGCGTACCGGGCACCTATGTCTACGTTCTTAACGCGGATCAGACGGTCGCGGTCAGAGCGGTCGAGCTCGGACCCGCCGATGGCGAACGGACGATCATCGAGTCCGGACTGGATGCGGGCGCGATCGTCGTGGTCGACGGCGCCGACCGCCTTCGCGAAGGCGTGCGCGTCGCCGTGCCGGATGCGGCGCGCGCGCCCGATGGCGCGGCCCCTGCCGCGCGCGGCCAGGGACGCCGCCCAGGCGGCAGCGAGCGCCGCGGCCAGCCGGCGCCCTAGGTCGACGGCGTGAACATCTCGCGGCTCTTCATTCTCCGACCCGTCGGCACGTCCCTGCTGATGATCGCGATCCTGCTGATTGGCGCGGTCGCCTACCGCTTCCTGCCGCTCTCCGCCTTGCCCGAGGTGGATTATCCGACGATCCAGGTCCAGACCTTCTATCCCGGCGCCAGCCCCGAAGTGATGACCTCGGCCATCACCGCGCCGCTCGAGCGACAATTCGGGCAGATGTCCAACCTCGTGCAGATGTCGTTGAGCAGCTCCGGCGGCGCTTCGGTGATCACCTTGCAGTTCAGCCTCGCGATCAACCTCGACATCGCGGAGCAACAGGTCCAGGCCGCGATCAATGCGGCCGGCAACTTGCTGCCGGGCGATCTTCCCGCGCCACCGATCTACGCCAAGGTCAATCCCGCCGACGCCCCGATCCTGACGCTGGGCCTGACCTCGGCGACGTTGCCCCTGACCCAGGTGCAGGACCTCGCCGACACGCGCCTGGCGCAACGCATTTCGCAGCTGCCGGGTGTCGGCCTGGTCAGCATCAGCGGCGGGCAGCGTCCCGCCGTGCGCATCCAGGCCAATCCGACGGCGCTGGCCGCCTATGGCCTCAATCTCGACGATCTGCGCACCACCATCGCCTCCGCCAACGTCAACACGCCCAAGGGCAATTTCGACGGGCCCACTCGCGCCTACACGATCAACGCCAACGACCAGCTCAAGAGCCCGCAGGAGTACCGCGATCTCGTCGTCGCGTTTCGCAACGGGGCGCCCGTGCGCCTCGCCGAGGTGGCGCAGGTCGTGATGGGCGCCGAAAACATGCGCCTCGGCGCCTGGATGAACGAGACGCCCGCGGTGATCCTCAACGTCCAGCGCCAGCCCGGGGCGAACGTCATCGAGGTCGTCGATACGATCAAGGCCGTGCTCCCCGCCCTGCGCGGTGCGATGCCGGCCGGTATCGAGATCGCGGTGCTCACGGATCGCACCGTGACCATCCGCGCCTCGGTGCGTGACGTGCAGATCGAGCTCGGGCTCGCCGTCGGCCTCGTGGTGCTCGTGATCTTCCTGTTCCTGCGCAATGTGCCCGCGACCGTGATCCCCAGCCTCTCGGTGCCGCTGTCGCTGGTAGGCACGTTTGCGGTCATGTATCTGGCCGGCTTCAGCCTCAACAACCTGTCGCTGATGGCGCTGACCATCGCCACCGGCTTCGTGGTCGACGACGCCATCGTGATGATCGAGAACATCACGCGCCACGTGGAGCGCGGCGACTCCCCGCGCGACGCCGCCCTCAAGGGTTCGCGCCAGATCGGATTCACGATCGTGTCGCTCACGGCGTCGCTGATCGCGGTGCTGATCCCGCTGCTCTTCATGCGCGAGGTCGTGGGCCGGTTGTTTCGCGAGTTCGCCGTGACCTTGGCGGTCACGATCCTGATTTCGGCCGTCGTGTCGCTGACCCTCGTCCCCATGCTGTGCGCGCGCATCCTCCGCCGCCACGATGTGCGGGAGGAAGGCGCGATCGCACGCAGCGGGCGGCTCTGGTTCGATGCGTTGATCCGCTTCTACGGCCGCATCCTGACACGCGTGCTCGACCACCAGGTCGCGACGCTGGTCGTTGCCGTGGCCACGCTCGCGCTCAGTGTCGCGCTCTTCGTGATCGTGCCGAAGGGCTTCTTTCCCGTGCAGGACACCGGCCTCATCCAGGGCGTCTCGGAAGCGCCTCAATCGGTCTCCTTCGCGGCCATGGCCGAGCGTCAGCAGCTCCTCGCCCGCATCATCCGGCGCGACCCCGATGTGGAGAGCCTGTCCTCCTTCATCGGCGTCGACGGCGCGAACATGACGCCCAATAGCGGCCGCTTCCTGATCAATCTGAAGCCCCGGGAGGTGCGCTCGAGCACGGCCAGCGATGTGATCCGGCGCATCGACGCCGCCACGTCGGGCATCCCCGGACTCACGCTCTATCTCCAGCCGGTACAGGATCTGACGATCGATTCGAAGATCAGCCGCACGCAGTATCAATTCATCCTCGTAGCGCCGAACCCGGCCGAGTTCAGCATCTGGGTGCCGCGCCTCGTCGAGCGTCTGCGCAACTCGCCCGTGCTCGAGGGCGTCGCGACGAGTCTGCAGGCGGAAGGCCTCGCGCTGGACGTCACCATCGATCGCGACACCGCCGCGCGCTACGGCATCACGCCGGCAACCGTCGACAACGCGCTCTACGGCGCGTTCGGACAGCGCATCGTCTCCACGATCTTCACGCAATCGAACCAGTATCGCGTGATCCTCGAAGCGGATCCTGTCATGCACGACTCGATCGCCTCGTTGGCGATGATCCATCTGCCGTCTTCCGTCACCAGCGGCAAGCAGGTCCCGCTCTCCGCGATCGCCACGATCACGCAGCGCACGGCGCCGATGCAGATCGATCACCTCGGTCAGTTCCCATCGACGACCGTATCCTTCAACGTGGCGCGCGGCGCCTCGCTCGGCGAGGCGGTCGATGCCGTGCGCGATGCGGCACGCGAGATCGGCCTGCCGCCGAGCATCATGACGAGCTTCCAGGGCGCGGCGCTGGCGTTCCAGGCATCGCTCGTCAACGAGCTGCTGCTGATCCTCGCCGCCATCGTCACGATGTATATCGTTCTCGGCGTGCTCTACGAGAGCTACATCCATCCGATCACGATCCTCTCCACGCTGCCCTCGGCGGGCGTCGGCGCGCTGCTCGCCTTGATCCTGGCCGGCAGCGAACTCGACGTCATCGCGTTGATCGGCATCGTGCTGCTGATCGGCATCGTGAAGAAGAACGCGATCATGATGATCGACTTCGCGCTCAGCGCGCAGCGCGAGGACGGCATGACGCCGCGCGAGGCGATCTATCAGGCTTGCCTGCTGCGCTTCCGGCCGATCCTGATGACGACGATGGCGGCGCTGCTCGGCGCGCTTCCGCTGATGCTCGGCGGCGGCACCGGATCCGAGCTGCGTCATCCGCTCGGGCTGACCATCGTCGGCGGGCTGATCGTCAGCCAGGTGCTGACGCTGTTCACGACGCCGGTGATCTACCTCGCTTTCGATCGCCTCGCGACGCGGCTGCGTGGCCAGGCGGCCGGCGCCGCGCCATGAATGTCTCCGAGGCGTTCATCCGGCGTCCCGTCGCGACGACGTTGCTGACCCTCGGCCTGACGCTGGCCGGCGCGGTCGCCTTCTTCCTGTTGCCCGTCTCGCCGCTGCCCAAGGTGGACTACCCGACCATCTCGGTCGCCGCGCATATGCCCGGCGCGAGCCCCGAGACGATGGCGACGAGCGTGGCGACGCCGCTCGAGCGGCATCTCGGGCAGATCGCGGGCGTCACCGAAATGACCTCGTCGAGCACGCTCGGATCGACCCGCGTGACGCTGCAATTCGATCTCGCGCGCGACATCGACGGCGCGGCACGCGATGTCCAGGCGGCGATCAACGCCTCCCGCGCGGATCTGCCCGCGAGCCTGCGCAGCAATCCGACCTACCGCAAGGTGAACCCGGCCGACGCGCCGGTCCTCATCGTGGCCTTGACCTCGCGGACGCTGGCGCAGGGCCAGATCTACGATGCGGCGACGACGATCCTCGAACAGCGACTCTCGCAGATCGAGGGCGTCGGGCAGGTCAATCTCGGCGGCAGCTCGCTGCCTGCGGTGCGCGTCGAGATCAATCCCCGCGCCTTGTTCAAGTATCGGATCGGACTCGAGGACGTGCGCGCGGCGATCGCCGCGGCGAACGCCAACACGCCCAAGGGCGTCATCGAGGAAGGGCCGCGGCGCTATCAGATCTACACCAACGACCAGGCAAGCCGCGCCGACGAATATCGCTCGCTGATCGTGGCGCAGCGCAACGGCGCGCCGGTCCGTCTCTCGGACATCGCGGAGATCGTCGACTCGGTCGAGAATCTGCGCAACCGCGGCGTCGCCAATGGCCGACCCTCCGTGCTCGTCCTGATCTACCGGCAGCCCGGCGCGAACATCATCGAGACCGTGGATCGCGTGAAGGCGGCCTTGCGCGAGATCGAGGCGTCGATGCCGTCCGATATCGACATGACGCTGGCCGTCGACCGCACCACCACGATCCGCGCTTCACTGCGCGAGGTGGAGCGCGCGTTGCTGCTCTCGGTCGTGCTGGTGATCGCGGTCGTGTTCCTGTTCCTGCGCGATGCGCGCGCGGCGCTGATTCCCAGCGTCGTGGTCCCGGTCTCCCTGATCGGGACGTTCGGCGCGATGTACCTGCTCGGCTACAGCCTCAATAATCTTTCGCTGATGGCGCTCGCGATCGCCACCGGCTTCGTGGTCGACGACGCCGTCGTGGTGCTGGAGAACGTCTCGCGCCACGTCGAGGCCGGGCTGTCGCGCATGGAGGCCGCCTTGCGCGGCGCGCGCGAGGTCGGGTTCACGGTGCTGTCGATGAGCCTGTCGCTGATCGCCGTCTTCATTCCGATCCTGCTGATGGGCGGCATCGTCGGCCGGCTGTTTCGCGAGTTCGCCGTCACGCTGTCGGTGGCGATCCTGATCTCGCTCGTGGTGTCGCTGACGACGACGCCGATGCTCTGCGCGCATCTCCTGTCGTCCGGCCCGCCGCGCCCACCGGGGCGCATCGGGCGCGTGATGGAGCGCGGCTTCGCGGCGTTGCGCGCCGGTTACGGCCGGAGCCTCGCCTTCGTGCTGCGGCACGGCGTGCTCGTGCTCCTCGCGCTGGCCGCAATCCTCGCGCTCAACTTCCACCTCTATGTCACCATTCCCAAGGGCTTCTTCCCGCAGCAGGACACCGGCCGCATGGTCGGCGGCATCCAGGCCGATCAGGGCATCTCGTTCCAGCTGATGCAGCAGAAGCTCGGGCAGTTCACGACGATCCTGCAGTCGGATCCGGCGATCGACAGCGTCGTGGGATTCACCGGCGGCGGTCAGACCAATTCGGGCTTCTTCTTCATTTCGCTCAAGAGCATCGCGGAACGCAAGATCTCCGCCGATCAGGTCATCGCGAGACTGCGCGTGCGGCTCGCCACCGTCGCCGGCGCACGGCTCTTTCTGCAGCCGGTCCAGGACATCCGCATCGGCGGGCGACAGAGCAATGCGCAGTTCCAATACACGCTGCAAGGGGACGACCTCGCCGAGTTGCTGGTCTGGGCGCCGCGCATCGCCGAGGCGCTGCAATCCGTGCCCGAACTCGTCGACGTCAATTCGGACCAGCAGGATCGCGGCCTGCAGACGGATCTGGTGATCGATCGCGAGGCGGTCGCGCGCTACGGGCTCACGATGAGTCAGATCGACAATACGCTCTACGACGCGTTCGGCCAGCGGCAGGTCTCGACGATCTATACGCCGCTCAACCAGTATCACGTGGTGATGGAGGTCGCGCCGGAGTTCTGGCAATCGCCCGACACGCTGCGTGAGATCCATATCAGCACGACCGGCGGGGCGGTCGGCGGCACGCAAGGCACCAATGCCGCCGCTGGCACGGTGACCAGCACGAACACGACGCAAACGGACCCGAGCGCCGACACCGCACGCAACCGCGCGGCAAATCTGCTCGCCAATCGCGGCCGCGCGGGGGCTTCCACCGGCGCCGCGGTGAGCACCCGCGCGGCGACCATGATCCCGCTCTCCGCGGTCGCGCAATGGGGTCCGGGCCGTGCGCCCCTCGGCGTCTATCACCAGGGGCCGTTCGTCGCCGCCACGATCTCTTTCGCCGTCCCGCCCGGCGTGTCGCTCAGCGCGGCGGTCGGCGCCATCGAGGCGGTGATGAATCGCATCGGCGTGCCGACCTCGATCCATGGCAGCTTCCAGGGTACGGCGCGCGCCTTCCAGCGCTCACTGGACTCGCAGCCCCTCCTGATCCTCGCCGCGATCGTCGCGGTCTACATCGTGCTCGGCCTGCTCTACGAGAGCTTCATCCATCCGCTGACGATCCTGTCGACCCTGCCATCCGCAGGTGTCGGCGCCCTGCTCGCCTTGATGCTGTGCGACACCGAATTCTCGATCATCGCCCTGATCGGCGTCATTCTGCTGATCGGGATCGTCAAGAAGAACGCGATCATGATGATCGATTTCGCGCTCGATGCGCAGCGCACCCGTGGCATGGCGCCGGCCGAGGCGATCCGCGAGGCCTGCGTGCTGCGCTTCCGCCCGATCATGATGACGACGCTGGCCGCGCTGATGGGGGCGTTGCCGATCGCGATGGGTCTGGGTGCCGGGGCTGAGTTGCGCCAGCCGCTCGGCCTGGCGGTGGTGGGCGGCCTGGTGTTCTCGCAGGCAATCACGCTCTACATCACGCCGGTGATCTATCTCGCACTCGACCGTTTCAGCGGCAAGGGCCCGGTCACGACGCCCGAAGGCGCTGCGCTCGCCACCGAAAAATCAGTGTAGGTGCGTGCCGCCGGGCGCGGTGTTCATCACTGTGAACACCGGCTGGTCGACGGTGCTGGCTTCGATCTCGGTTTCGGACGCCTCTCGCACATCGCGCACGACCAGATCCAGGCGCAGCGCGATGCCGGCGAGCGGGTGATTGCCGTCGAGCACCACGTGGCTTTCGTAGACCTCGGTCACGGTGTAGGCCAGGTCGGTTGGCATGCCCTGCGTGGTGGCGCCTTCAGGCACGCCGTCGAACTGCATGCCGATCTCGATCTCATCGGGAAACAGCGAGCGTTCCTCGAAGAAGACGAGTGCGGAATCGTAGTCGCCGAACGCGTGCTCGGGCTCGAGGTGCAAGGCCGCCTCGAAGCCGGTGGTCTGGCCGATCAGGGCCTCTTCGACGCGGGCGAGCAGGTCGTCGCCACCGACGAAAAATTCGACCGGGTCTTCAAGTTCGTCGATGGCATTGCCTTGGGCATCTTGAAGTCGCCAGGTCAGGCTGACGACGCATGGAACGGTGATGAGCATCACAAGATCATCGCACAATCACTCCATGGACATCACTCGAGCCACGCCCCTGCTCGGCGGTATTTCACCGCAGACTTTCATGCGCCGGCACTGGCAAAAAAAGCCGCTGCTGATCCGCCAGGCCGTACCCGGCGGGCTGGTACTTCTGAGCCGTGCGGAACTGTTCGAACTGGCCGCGCGTGACGATGTCGAGTCGCGTCTGATCGTGCGCGCCGCTGGCGCCTGGTCGATGCGCCACGGGCCGTTCAAACGCCGCGCGATCCCGAGCCTCAAGAGCAGCGGCTGGACTTTGCTGGTTCAGGGCCTGGACCTGCATGTCGGCGCCGCGCACGCGCTGCTGCAGCGTTTTCGCTTCGTGCCCGACGCGCGGCTCGACGACCTGATGCTGTCGTATGCGAGTGACGGCGGCGGTGTCGGCCCGCACCTCGATTCCTACGACGTGTTCCTGCTGCAGGTGCAGGGCCGGCGGCGCTGGCGCATCGGCCGCGCCCGCGACAAGACCTGGGTGCCCGACGTGCCGCTGAAGATCCTGGCCCACTTCGAACCCGAGCATGAATGGCTGCTCGAACCGGGCGACATGCTCTACCTGCCGCCCGGCTGGGCCCACGACGGCGTGGCCGACGGCGAGTGCCTGACCGCGTCGATCGGCTTTCGCGCGCCGGGCCGCGACCAGCTCGGCCGCGAACTGTTGCAGCGCCTGCTCGACGATGCCGAGGCGGTGTCGGAAGAGGTGTTGTACCGCGACCCGAAACAGGCGGCGACAAGCCAACCCGGGCGCATCCCGGCCGAACTGCGTGCTTTTGCGCTCGACGCGATGGCCCGCGCGCTCGCCGACGAACAAGGCCTCGACTGCACGCTGGGCGAAGTGCTCAGCGAGCCCAAACCCGGCGTCTGGTTCGACCCGGCGGTGGCTGCGGCGGGTGCGCAGGGCGTGTCGCTCGACCGCCGCACCCGCATGCTCTACGACACGCGTCACGTGTTCA
This sequence comes from Alphaproteobacteria bacterium, assembly GCA_031403455.1. GTDB lineage: Bacteria > Pseudomonadota > Alphaproteobacteria > CACIAM-22H2 > CACIAM-22H2 > CAIOSQ01. The sequence goes on from JANNTF010000037.1 coordinate 14,012, forward strand.
TCAACGGCGAGTCTTTTCGAGCCGGCGGGCGCGACGCAAAATTGATGCACCGTCTCGCCGATCGCAGAAGCCTGAGCGCCGCAGAACATGGTCTGCTGAGTACCGAGGCGCGCGCGCTGCTCGAGGGCTGGTCCCATGACGGCTGGTTGCATGCCGGCGCCGCAACGAACGAAGGAGAAGCCTGATGAACGTGTCCGACGCCGTGATCACTTCACGCAGCGAGTTCCACACCGCCGTGCGAGATGCCTTCGCCGAAGCTGCCGGTGTGGGCTGTCGCGAACTGCTGCTCTGCGACCCTAGTTTCGCCGACTGGCCGTTGGGGGAGCGCGCCGTCGTGGAGCATCTCGCGCTGTGGGCCGCGTCGCACCGGCGCCTCACGCTGTTGGCCGAGGACTTCTCGGAGCTCGCAAGACGCCATCCGCGCTGGGTCGAGTGGCGCCAGACATGGGCGCATGTGGTGCACTGCCGCACCAACACCGAGCTCGAAGCCGGGCAGATGCCGACCATTCTGCTCGCGCCGGGCCTGTTGAGCGTGCGGCTGTCCGACGCACTTCACCACCGCGGCCAGCGCACTCACGAGGTTGCCGAAGGCCTGCGCTGCCGCGAGCTGTTTGATGCGGTTTTGCAACGGTCGGAAGAGGCCTTTCCGGCGTCGACGACCGGCCTCTAGGGAATCTCCCTAGAGCTGGCTATAATCGAAGGCTAGGCACAGGAAGCGCTCGATCTTTCCATGCCTGAGAACGTTGGGGCTCTGCGAAGGCTGGGGTTCCCACAATGACCGGTAATTGTTCGACCCTAATGATCTTTGAGGACACACATGAATAAGTCGCTTCTGCTTGCTTCCCTCGTCGCCGCTGTTGCTCTTGCCGCTTGCGGCAAGAAGGAAGAGGCTCCCGCTGCTGCTGCAGCTTCGGCCGCTGCTGCGCCGATGGTGGCTGCCGCTGCTTCGGCCGCTGCCAGCGCTGTTGACACCGCCGCTTCGGCTGCCATGGCTGCCGCTTCTGGTGCGATGGGCGCCGCTTCCGCCGGCACCGCGATGGCCGCCGATGCCATGAAGGATGCTGCTGGCAAGGCTGCCGATGCTGCCAAGGACGCTGCTGGCAAGGCTGCCGACGCTGCCAAGGACGCCGCGGGCAAGGCTGCCGACGCTGTCAAGAAGTAAATCGGCTCACGCCGGTTGCGAAAAAGCCGCCTTCGGGCGGCTTTTTCGTTCTTGCAGTTCTCGAGCGCAGTTCTCAAGCGTCGCTCTGTTGCGGCGATCTGTCGGGCGGCCCGTCACTCCGCACCTGGTACGCACCCAACATGATCAACAGGGGCAGGCAGGCCTCGAGCGTTTCCTCCATCGTCTGCGCCCAGACGGCCGCAGACAGCGGGAGCACGATCCGAAAGTCTTCCACCAGTACGCCGACGCCCCGGTCGAATGTCTTGGACGCCACCCCGATCAGGAAGAACATCAGGACCGTGATGGCCAGGGGACGTGCCTGTTTCAGAGCCCGCAGCAACGGCCCGGCGTGTCGCACGGTCAGGTAGCCCATCGCCAGCACGAACAGGCCAATGACTGCGAGCGCGACCAACTTCGTCTGCAGCGGGGCGTGGCCGTAGTAATACGACACCCGCAGCAAGCTGTCGTTGGCGTCGGTGCGGTGCAGATCGAGTTCGCGCGCGACCAGCCCAGCACTGCCGATCACGAGTGCCGCCGGTGTCTTCCAGCCCGATCCGGACCCTGCCGCGACCAGAACAGCGGCCATGGCAAAGCCGTAAAGAACGGCGGTCGCATTTTCCACCGGGCCGCCTTCGGCCACGAACGCCGCGACACTGTTAGCCGGCAAGGCGGCCCAGGCGAGCGTGGCCACCACGATGGTCACCACCGGCAACCAGAGCGAAACGAACGGCCCCCGCAGGAAGGCCGAAGCCCGCGGCCGTGAGGGGTTGGATGGATCGTGATTCATGGGTTGCTGCCAAGGGCAGTATCGACGGCGAATGCGAACGTATCGCAGCGCACTCTACAGCGTCAGATGGTTCGCGCCGCCCCGGACCTTCAGCACACGTCGAGCCAGCCGAAGCCCAGCGCCGGATCGGCCACGACGATGTCGTTCGGCAGTGCGCCGCAAGCCTGCGCGAGCGCGGCGCGCGCCAGGTCGGGCCGGTTGTTTTGGCCACTCAGGTGCGCCGCCACCAGGTGGCGCAGGCCGCTGTGGAGGCAGGCGCGCAGGATCTCTGCGGCCGTGTCATTCGACAGGTGACCGTAGCGCCCGCCGATGCGCGCTTTCAGCGACGCCGGGTAACGCGACTGCTCCAGCATGTCGCGGTCGTGGTTGCATTCCAGCAGCAGCGCGTCGCAGCCTTGCAGGTTCTCGAGCAGATGCGGCGTGATCGATCCGACGTCGGTCAGCACACCCAGGTGGTGGGCACCATCCGATATCCGAAGTTGCAGGGGCTCCTGCGCGTCATGGGCCACTGTATAGGGGTTGAGTATCAGGTCAGCAACGACGATCGCCTGGCCGTCGCGCGCGAATTGCAACAGCCCTTCCATGTCGGGCTCGCCGATGGCCCGCCAGGTGCCGCGGCTCATCCACAGCGGCAGGCCGTGGCGGCGCGACAGCGTCATCGCACAGCCGACGTGGTCGCCGTGTTCGTGGGTGATGAACACCGCGTCGAGGTCCTGGCTGGACAGGCCGGCGCGGGCCAGGCGGGTTTCGAGCTCGCGGGCCGAAAAACCACAGTCGATCAACAGCCGGCTTGTGCGCGAGCCGCTGGTGGTCTCGACCACGGTGGCGTTGCCACCGCTGCCGCTGCCCAGGCTGCAAAAACGCATGGCCGGGCGAGCGCCGAACGCCCGCTACTTCAGTTCTTCGAGCAGGGTGGCGGCGATGCGTTTTCCGGCTTCGCTGTTCTCGGGGGCGCCTTGCCCGTCGAGCACGCTGACGACACTGCGTTCGCCCGAACTCTTGACCGAAACGCGGTACTTGGCCGGGCCACTGTCGTTTTTATCCAGCCCAAACAGCTTGGCGAAGAAACCGGGTTCTTCCTTGCCCATGTTGGCGGGGTCGACGTAGCGCACGAAGTACAGGCCCTGCGTGCGGTCACGGTCTTCGACCGTGAAGCCGCTGCGGTCGAGTGCCACGCCGACACGGCGCCACGCGCGGTCGAAGCCGTCGTCGACCTGCAACGTCACTGCTGTCTGGCCCTCGACGATGCGCGCGCGCGCAGGCGCACCGGTGGCAGCCGGAGAAATGCCCGCAGCCTTCGCGGCTTCTTCCTGAGCGCCGAGCTTGAGCATCAGGCGCGAGAGGAATTCGCCTTCGAGTTGTGGCTCGGCCGGGCGTGGTTGCCAGATCGTGTTTTCCTTGCTCTGGCCAGTGACGACTTCGATCATTCCGCGGTGGGTGATGTAGATCTCGGTGCCGGCGCCGTTGCGCTCGATGCGGGTGCGGAACTTGTCGCGCTCGCCGGTCGAGTACAGACCGTCGAGCACCTTGCCGATTGATGAGCGAATGAAGTCTTGCGGAAGCTTGGCGCGGTTTTCGGCCCAGTCGGTTTCCATCACGCCGGCCTTCGGCTCGTCGGTGGCGAGCCTGAAGCCACGTTCTTTCCAGAACGCCTGGAGCTGCGGCCAGAGTTGTTCTGGCGTCAGGCTGCTGCTTAACCAGCGCTCGTTGCCGAGCCGTTCGATGCGCATATCACCAATGGCTTGCGGCGCGATCGTGACCGGCACCGAAGCCGCGGCTGCCGGTGCCGCGGCGGACGCAGCGGTCTGGTATGACGCTGCACTCACCGCCGCACCCTGCGTTTGCTGGTAGCGCGAGTCGCGGGTCAGTTGTGTCAGGTCCGGCGGCACGTCAAGGCCGGCGGTCTTTTCACCTTTGCTGCGGTAGTCGATCTTGTCGCCACTGAGCGTGTCGCCGACGACGGTACACCCGAACAACGACGACAGTGTGGTGGCCAGCACGAGGCCGCGCAGCGAAACGATGGAAAGGGAACGGCTCAAGTGTTTCTCCGGAAAGGGGCGGACAAGCGATGCGCATTGGCGCGGCGCCCCGTCAGTGGGTGAGGGGTGAGCGCGGGGCGCGCGCGTCAAAGCAGGCCGGCGTCGAGCAGGGCCTGCCCGACCACCGCTTGCCCTGCGGGCGTGAGCGGCGTGATCGGCAGGCGCAGGGCAGGGCCGCACAGGCCGAGCTCGGCCATCGCCCACTTGGTGGGCGCGGGGCTCGGTTCGACGAACAAATGGGTGTGCAGCGGCATCAGTTTCAGGTGAATTGCTGCCGCTTCGCTGGCGCGGCCGGCCATCGCCGCCACGCACAGCTCGTGCATCAATTTCGGCGCCACGTTGGCCGTGACACTCACGTTGCCGTGGCCACCCAGCAGCATCAGCGCAACGGCCGAGCCGTCGTCGCCCGAATAGACCGAGAAGCCGGCCGGCGCGCGCTTGATCAGCCACGAGGCGCGGTCGATTTCGCCGGTGGCTTCTTTCACGCCGACGATCCCCGGCACCTGCGCCAGACGCAGCGTGGTCTCGATCTGCATATCGGCCACCGTGCGGCCGGGCACGTTGTACAGCATCATAGGGATGTCGACCGCCTCGGCGATTGCCCTGAAGTGGCTGTAGATGCCTTCCTGCGACGGCTTGTTGTAGTAGGGCACGACCGACAGGGTGCAGTCGGCGCCGACCTTCAGCGCGTAGCGCGAGAGCTCGATCGCCTCGGCGGTCGAATTGCCGCCCGCGCCGGCCATGATCGGCACCCGCCCTTTGGCGTGCTCGACGGCCACGCGGATGATTTCACAGTGCTCCTCGACCGACACGGTCGGCGACTCACCTGTCGTGCCGACCACGCCGACGCAGTCGGTGCCCTCGGTCACGTGCCAGTCGATCAGGCGGCGCAGGCCGGGGTAGTCGATGCTGCCATCTTCCAGCATCGGCGTGACGAGCGCCACGATGCTGCCGTTGATAACTTTCATGCGGGTTCCTCAGAATCCCGAGATTTTACCTGCCCGAGCAGGCCCGGCTGGCCCTAGAGCCGGTAGCGCGCCGGTGCGGCCCCGCCGGCGGGTTCGCGCACGGCGACCAGCCGTTGCACGAAGCGCTCGGGGCCGCTCGCGAAACCTTCTTCGAACGCCACCACCCGCAGACCCTGCGCGGCCTGCAGAAGTTCACCCGGCTGCAGCAGAAACTTAGGGTTCGAGGGTTTGCCGACAGTCTCGTTGCCGGCGCTGAAGGTTTCGTAGATCAGCACGCCGCCCTCGGCCACGCTGCCGACCAGCGTCGGCAGCAGCTCGCGCCAGAGGTAGTTGGTGACCACCACCGCGTCGAAACGCCGGCCCGCCAGCGGCCACGGGCCCGATTCGATGTCGGCCAGCACCGCTTCGGCGATGCCTCGCGACAGCGCCAGCGCCGCTTCATCACGGTCGACGCCTGTGACTCGACAACCGCGCTGCGCAAACCAGCGCAGATGCCGGCCCGAGCCGCAGGCCACGTCAAGCACAGTAGCGCCCTGTGCCACGAGGTGCGCCCAGCGTTGCACCCACACCGATGCGGCGCCACCGCCGTGTGGCAAATTCGGCATCTAGAAACAGCTCCAGAGTTGGTCCGCCAGCGTCATCGCGATCTCGGGTCGCAGGTAGGCGGCGAACACGAGCAGCAGCACGGCCGCCGACGCTGCCCACACGAGCGCGCGACGCAGCCTCATGCCGGGGCAGGCTGCGCGCGCACGATCGCCTGCTCCTTGACCGGCAGGTTGATGAGCGCGGCGAAGACGCCGAGCGCCACCGCGAGCCACCACACCACGTCGTAACTGCCGCTCATGTTGTAGAGCCTGCCGCCGAGCCAGGCGCCGAGAAAGCTGCCGACCTGGTGGCTCAGGAACACGAAGCCGCCGAGCATCGACAGGTACTTCACACCGAAGATCTGCGCGACCAGCGCGTTGGTGGGCGGCACGGTCGAGAGCCACAGCGTGCCCATCACCGCAGCGAAGACGTACACACTCCACGGCGTGAGCGGCACGTTCAGGAACACCGTGATCGCCACCGCCCGCAGCGCGTAGATCGAAGACAGGATGTACTTCTTCGGCAAACGTTCGCCGAGCGATCCGGCAGCGTACGTTCCGACCACGTTGAACAGGCCGATCAGCGCCAGCGCGGTGGTCGCCACATCCGGCGTGAGGCCATTGTCCTTGAGGTAACTCGGCATGTGCACACCGATGAACACCACCTGGAATCCGCAGACGAAATAACCGGCCATGAGCAACAGGAAGCTCGGGTGCGAGAAGGCCTCGCGCACCGCGGCTTGCATGCTCTGCTGTGGCCCTTTCACTGCAGCGACCGCGGGTTCTTTCAGCCCGAAGGCCAGCGGCACGATCACCAGCGCTGCAAGACCCAGGATGAACAGCGCGTATTGCCAGCCCACGCCGTTGATCAGGCCGTTTTCGACCGGCACCATCAGGAACTGGCCGAACGAGCCCGCGGCCGCCGTGACCCCCATCGCCCAGCTGCGCTTGTTGGCCGCCACGTTGCGCCCGATCACACCGTAGACGACCGCGTAGGTCGTGCCCGACTGCGCCATGCCGAGCAGCAGGCCGGCGCTGCCCATGAAGGCAAGCGCCGAGGTGGACAAGCCCATCAAGATCAGCCCCGAAGCGTAGAACAACGCGCCGACGATCAACACTTTGAACGCGCCGAAGCGGTCGGCCAAGGCACCGGCGAACGGCCCGGCAATGCCCCACGAAAGGTTCTGGATCGCAATCGCCAGCGCAAAGGTTTCGCGCGACCAGCCGCGGTCCATCGTGACCGGCTGCAGCCACAGCCCGAAACCGTGCCGGATGCCCATCGAGAGCGTGACGATCAGGGCGCCGCAGATCAGCACCTGTTTCATCGACAGCGGGGAGTGGGTCTCGGAGGTCACCAGGGACTGTAGCCAATCGCCGCCTTGTCTGCAGTGCTAGCGCCCGGCGCTCGCCCGGTCGATGCTGTGGATCGCGTCGGCGTCGAGCTTCAGCGAGGCGGCGGCCAGCAGGTCTTTCTGCTGGTCGAGCGAGGTCGCGCTCGCAATCGGCGCGGTGATGCTCGGCCGGGCGATCTGCCACGCCAGGGCCACTTGCGCCGGTGTGCTGTTCAGGCGTGCCGCCATCGCGTCGAGTGCCGCCAGCACACCGAGGCCATGATCCACACACACCGCCTCGAGTTCGGCTTCGTACGCCGAACGCTCGACGAGGTTGTAATGCGGCTTCAGGCATTCGTAGCGTGGCAGGCCGTGGGCCGCCCTCATTGCGAGCGCTTCCGACAGGCGCGCTGCCGTGAAGTTCGAAGCGCCGATCGCGCGCACCTTGCCAGCTTCGCCGTCGCCCATGGCCTTGCCGACCTCGGTGGCGATCACGACCTCGACGCGCTGGCCACTGCTCTGAATCCACTTGCCGACGATCGTTTCCGACTCGCCACCGCTGTGGCCCGGCACCCAGCGCGAATACATGTCGGCGGTGTCGACGAAGTTCAAACCGGCGTCGACCCAGGCGTCGAGCAGCTCGAACGACGTGGTCTCGTCGGCCGTCCAGCCGAACACGTTGCCGCCGAAGCACAGGGGGGAAACCTGCAGGCCCGAGCGGCCGAGTGCGCGTTCGTTCATAACACTTCCTGTGATGCCGGGTGATTCTTGCAGGCTCCTAGAATCCGCGCCCATGGCCACCAAGCAAAACTCCTACGCCGAAGCATCGATCCGCGTCCTGAAGGGCCTGGAGCCCGTGAAGCAGCGGCCCGGCATGTACACCCGCACCGACAATCCGCTGCACATCATCCAGGAAGTGATTGACAACGCAGCCGACGAAGCGTTGGCCGGCCACGGCAAACGCATCGACGTGACGCTGCACGCCGACGGCTCGGTCAGCGTCGAAGACGACGGACGCGGCATTCCGTTCGGGCTGCACCCCGAAGAGCAGGTGCCGGTGCTCGAGATCGTCTACACACGCCTGCATGCCGGTGGCAAGTTCGACAAGGGTGCCGGTGGTGCCTACAGCTTTTCAGGCGGCCTGCACGGCGTGGGCGTGAGCGTGACCAACGCGCTGAGCAAGCGGCTCGAAGTGAGTGTGTGGCGCGAAGGGCAAGTCGCATCGATCACCTTTGCCGGTGGCGACGTGACCCTGCCGCTGAAGCTTCGCAAGGCCACCAACGCCGACCGCAAATGCGGCACCAGCGCGCGCGCCTGGCCCGACGCGAAATACTTCGAAAGCGGCGAATTGCCGAAGGCCGAACTGATTCACCTGCTGCGCAGCAAGGCAGTCTTGATGCCCGGCGTGACGGTCACGCTCAGCGTCGAGAAGACCGGCGAAAAGCAGACCTGGCTCTACAAGGGCGGCCTGCGCGACTACCTGATGCAGGCGCTGATCAGCGACCCGGTGATCCCGCTGTTCGAAGGCGCGCACTACGCCGACGGCGGCGAGACCGAGAACTTCGCCGAAGGCGAGGGCGCGGCCTGGTGCGTGGCCTTCACCGAAGACGGCAACGTGATGCGCGAGAGTTACGTGAACCTGATTCCGACCGTTGCCGGTGGTACCCACGAGTCGGGTTTGAAAGACGGCCTGTTCGGCGCGGTGAAGGGCTTCATCGACATGCACAGCCTCTTGCCCAAGGGTGTGAAGCTGATGCCCGAAGACGTGTTCTCGCGCGCCAGCTTCGTGCTGAGCGCGAAGGTGCTCGACCCGCAGTTCCAGGGCCAGATCAAGGAGCGGCTGAACTCGCGCGACGCGTTGCGGCTGGTCTCGACCTACGTGAAGCCTTCGCTCGAACTGTGGCTGAGCCAGCATGTCGACTTCGGCAAGAAACTCGCCGAACTCGTGATCCGCCAGGCGCAGACGCGCCAGCGCGCGAGCCAGAAGGTCGAGAAGCGCAAGGGCTCGGGTGTGGCGGTGTTGCCGGGCAAGCTCACCGATTGCGAGAGCCGCGACCTGTCGCTGAACGAACTCTTCCTCGTCGAAGGCGACTCGGCTGGCGGCAGCGCCAAGATGGGCCGCAACAAGGAGACTCAGGCGATCCTGCCGCTGCGCGGCAAGGTGCTCAACGCCTGGGAAGTCGAGCGCGACCGCCTCTTCGCCAACAACGAGATCCACGACATCGCGGTCGCCATCGGCGTCGACCCGCACAGTGCGACCGACACACCCGACCTGAGCGGCCTGCGCTACGGCAAGATCTGCATCCTCTCCGACGCCGATGTGGACGGCTCGCACATCCAGGTGCTGTTGCTCACCTTGTTCTTCCGCCACTTCCCGAAGCTTATCGAGACCGGCCACATCTGCATCGCCAAGCCGCCACTCTTCCGCATCGACGCGCCGGCGCGCGGCAAGAAGCCCGCCGCGAAGATCTATGCGCTCGACGAAGGCGAACTGACCGCCACGCTCGACAAGCTCCGCAAGGAAGGCGCGCGCGAAAACTCGTGGAGCATCAGCCGCTTCAAGGGCCTGGGCGAGATGAATGCCGAGCAGTTGTGGGACACGACGCTGAACCCCGACACACGCCGCCTGCTGCAGGTCGAGTTCGCGGCGCTGGGCTTCACACAAACCGTCGCGTCGATGACGAAGCTGATGGGCAAGGGTGAAGCGCAAGCGCGCCGCGATTTGATGGAGTTGCACGGCGATGATGTCGAGGTGGACGTGTGAGGCGGCAACAGTGACAGCGACTGCGGTGCGCTTGCGCCCGACGATGACCTCCGACCTCGACTTCGTGAACTCGGTCGAGCAGGACGCAGCCAACCGCCCGTTCATCACACCCTGGGAGCGCACTCAGCACGAAGGTGCGATCCGCTTCCCCGACTTTCGCCACTTCATCGTCGAGGCCGGTGCAGGTTACCCGTCGGCCGGTTTCGTGATCCTGCAGGGCTGCCGCAACCCGCACCGTTCGGTCGAACTGAAACGCATCGTGCTGTTGCCCGCTGCGCAGGCGCAGGGTGTCGGCCGCGCCTGCATTCGCCTGCTGGCACAGATGGCCTTCCGCGATCTCGGCGCGCACCGCTTCTGGCTCGACGTGAAAGCGCTCAACGTGCGCGCGCAGGCCTTGTACCGCGCCGAAGGTTTCATCGAAGAGGGCCGGCTGCGCGAGAGCGTGCGCACCGACAGCGGCTACGACTCGCTGATCGTGATGGCCATGCTGGAGCACGAACATGCGGCCCTGCTGCAGCAGCGGCTCCAGGGTGCGGCATGATGGCAAAAACAAGGAGACAAGAGCATGCACGCCACGATGATGAATGTGCCGCTGTCGCTGAACCATTTGCTGGACCGCGCCGGGCACCTCTTTCCTGACAACCAGGTCGTCTCGCGGCTGCCCGACAAGACGCTGCGCACGCACAGCTACGCGCAGATCCACCGCCGCGCGCGCGAGCTCGCGTCGGCGCTGCAGAAGCTCGGTTTGAAGAAAGGCGAGCGTGTCGCCACCCTGAGCTGGAACCACCACGCGCACCTAGAGTGTTACTTCGGCATCCCGGCCGCGGGCGGCGTGATGCACACGCTGAACCTGCGCCTGTCGCCCGACGAGATCGGCTGGATCGCGGGCGACGCGCAAGACCGTTTTCTCATCGTCGACGACGTGCTGTTGCCACTCTACAAGCAGTTCGCACACCTGCACAAATTCGAACGTGTGATCGTGTTCCCGTTCTCCGGCGCGCCGGTTGCGGCCGAATTCGACAACTACGAAACGCTGCTCGACAACGCGGCGCCCGATACGTTCACGTACGCCGCGCACGACGAGAACGACCCGGTCGCCATGTGCTACACCTCGGGCACGACCGGCCGGCCGAAAGGCGTGGTCTATTCGCACCGTTCGACGGTGCTGCACACGCTGGTCGGCTGCCTCGGCGAGAACTGGAGCCTGCGCACGAGCGACGTGCTGCTGCCGGTCACGCCGATGTTCCACGCCAACTGCTGGGGTCTGCCCTATGGCGCGGTGATGATGGGCGCGAAGCTCGTGTTCCCGGGCCCGCACCTGCACCCCGACGACCTGCTCGACCTGATCAAGCTCGAGCCGCCGACGCTGTCGGTCGGTGTGCCGACGATCTGGCTCGGCCTGATCCAGCGCTTCGAACGCGCGCTCACCGAGGAGCCCGGGCGCTGGCAGTTGCCGAGCGGCATGCGCTCGATGGTTGGCGGTGCGGCTGTGCCTGAATCCCTGATCCGCGCTTTCGACCGCCACGGCGTGTGGCTCGCGCAAGGCTGGGGCATGACCGAAACCTCGCCGCTCGCCACGGTCTCGCCGAAGATCGAAAACGCCGGCGACGACGAACGTTTCCGCCGCGCCGCAATGGCCGGCATGCCGGTGCCGCTGGTCGACGTGCGCATCCGCGCAGACGACGGCAGCGACGCGCCGCACGACGGCACCAGCATGGGCGAGATCCAGGTGCGCGGCCCGTTCATCACCGGCTCGTACCACGAGGTGCCGGTCAGCGCCGACAAGTTCACCGCCGACGGCTGGCTGCGCACCGGCGACGTGGCGACGATGGACGCGCTGGGCTTTGTTCGCATCACCGACCGCACCAAGGACCTGATCAAGTCCGGCGGCGAGTGGATCAGCTCGGTCGACCTCGAGAACGCCTTGATGGCCCACCCGGCGGTGGCCGAAGCCGCAGTCATCGCGATCCCGGACGACAAATGGAGCGAACGACCGCTGGCCTGCATCGTCCTCAAGCCTGGCTGCCAGGCCACAGCGGTGGAGCTGAACGCCCACCTGCTGGAGCATGGCTTCGCGAAATGGCAGTTGCCCGAGCGCTGCGAGTTCATCGATGCGGTTCCACGCACCTCGACCGGCAAGTTCTGGAAGGTGAAGCTGCGCGAGCGCTTTCCAGCATGAGCACGCCAAGGTCGCACCGAGGCTCATGTGCCCACCCGGCAGGTTCGCGCGAAGCCTGCCGGGTCGGGTCCGTCGAACCGTCAGGTGGTGGTCGTCAGCCAGACCGCGTACTTGTAGTAGAGCGGCAAACCGAACAGCAGGTTGAAGGGCAGCGTCACTCCGAGCGATGACGTGAGGTAGATGCCCGGATTCGCCTCAGGCAGCGAAGCCCGGCAGGCTGCCGGTGCGTCGATGAAGGACGCACTGGCGCAGATGGCGCCGAAGACGAAGGCCCCGCCGACACTCAGGCCGGCCCAGTGGCCCAGCGTCACGCCGACCAGTCCGTTGACGATCGGCATCAGGATGCCAAAGCCCAGCATGAACGCACCCACCTGCTTGAAGGCCCGGATCTGCCTCGCCGCAGTGATGCCCATCTCCAGCAGGAACAGCATCAGCATGCCGCGGAACAGGCCCTCGTAGAACGGCGAGATCTGGCCCCACTGCTTGTCGGTGGCGAGGTAGCCGATGGTCATGCCACCCATCAGCAGAAGGATGCCACGGCCGCGGATCACGCTGAGGAAGAGTTCGGACGCGCGCACGCCGCCGCTCTGCCGGCCCATCGCGATGCGCGCGATCACCAGCGCGTAGATGACGCCGAACTCCATCAGCGCCACCATCGCCGCCATATAGCCCTCGCTCGGCGTGTTCATGGCACCGGCGAACGTGACCGAAGCGAAGAAGGTCGCCGTCGAGACCGAGCCATAGTGGGCAGCGATGGCCGCGGCGTTCGAGATATCGAACTTGCCCAGGCGCCGGGTGACGAAGTAGGCCACCGTCGGGATCGCGAACGTCATCAGCAGCGTCACGCCGATCAGCGGCAGCACGGTGCCCATCTCCGCCTTGGCCAGCTCGCGGCCTCCCGTCATGCCCAGCGAGAACAGCAGGTAGATCGCCAGCAGCTTGATCACCGCCTCTGGCAGTTCGAGTTCGCTCTTCACGAAGCCGGCAATCGCGCCCAACAAAAAGGCGAGCACGATGGGTTGCAGCAGGTTGGTCTGCAGCAGGTCGAGTCCTTGCATGATGGTGTGTCCCTGGGTCGTTGTTGAGTACCCGCGCCAGCGGCTTCATCGAGTGCAGGCGCAGGAAGATCAGGCGATGGCAGGCTCGCCGCCGGTGGCGGCCAGCAGGTACAGAAGAGGGGCAGCGCACAAGAGCGCGGTGCGCAGCTGGGGCATGTCGGCAAGCATCGATTCCATGTGGGAGCCCTCGGTTGGTTCAGCTGGACGCGACTGTGCCGGGGCTTTATCATTCCGTAAAATTCATAGTTCTTCACGTTTCGTTCACTTAAACAGATTTCATGCTTCATGTCGCGACTGAACTACCACCACCTGCACTACTTCTGGGCCGTGGCACGCGAGGGTCATCTCACGCGAGCGGCAAACCAGCTGCACGTCTCGCAATCGGCCCTGTCGGCCCAGATCAAGCAGCTGGAAGACCAGCTCGGCCAGCTGCTCTTCAACCGCCAGGGCCGCGCGCTGCAGCTCACCGAGGCGGGGCGTGTGGCACTAGCCTATGCCGACACCATCTTCTCGACCGGTAACGAGCTGGTGGCCACGCTGCGCGACGGGCAGCGACTGGAGCGCCAGGTGCTGCGCATCGGCGCGGTGTCGACGCTGTCGCGCAACTTCCAGGAGAACTTCGTCGCGCCGCTGCTGCAGCGGCCCGAAGTCGAACAGGTGCTGC
>JANNTF010000038.1:0-17836 GCA_031403455.1 Alphaproteobacteria bacterium
CTCTTCGCGACGCGCGAGAAATTCGTGCGCCAGATGCCGGGGCGCCTGACCGGCGAGACGGTGGATTCCGAAGGCCGTCGCGGCTGGGTGCTCACGCTCTCGACGCGCGAGCAGCACATCCGACGCGAGAAGGCGACCTCGAACATCTGCACCAATGCCGGTCTCTGCGCGCTTGCCTTCACTATCCATCTCTCGCTGCTCGGCGAGGCGGGATTGCGCCGCTTGGCCGAACTCAACCATGCCGCGGCGGTGTCGCTGGCCGGAAAGCTGGATGGCGTGCGCGGTGCGCGGCTGATGACCGATCAGTTCTTCAACGAATTCACGTTGAAACTCCCGGTGCCGGCCGCTGCCGTCGTCGACGAACTCATTGCGAAGGGCGTGCTCGCGGGTGTTCCCGCGTCGCGACTGTGGCCTGAACGGCCGGAGCTCGCCGATCTGTTGATCGTCGCGGCCACCGAAACCAATACGGTCGCCGAGATGGATCTCTTCGCGACTTCTCTCGAGGAGGTGCTGTGATGGACAAGTCGCAAGGGCGCGCCACGCGCGAAGACGTCGCGACGGCGCCGCTTCCACCCGTGGTCACGGCATCCGGCCATCGTGGCCTGGTCATGGAGGAGAAGCTGATCTTCGAGCAGGGTGTGGAGGGACGCACGGGCGTCGACCTGCCGGACGTGCCGAAGATCGCCCGCCGCCTCGGTGGCTTGGAGCGCAAGGCGCCGATCGGTCTGCCCGGGCTGTCGGAGCCGCAGGTCGTTCGCCATTACACACGGCTGAGTCAGAAGAATTTCGCGATCGATGCCGGGCTCTATCCGCTCGGCTCGTGCACCATGAAGCATAATCCGCGACTCAACGAGAAGATGGCGCGGCTGGCCGGCTTCGCGGATGTCCATCCGCTGCAGCCCGTGGCGACTGTCCAGGGCGCGCTCGAACTCATGGATCAGCTCGCGCATTGGCTGAAGACGCTGACGGGCATGCCGGCCGTCGCGCTATCACCCGGCGCCGGCGCGCATGGCGAGTTCTGCGGCATGGTCGCGATCCGCGCGGCCATCGAGGCGCGCGGCGAGGCGGCGACTCGCCGCCGCGTGCTGGTGCCGGAATCCGCGCATGGCACGAATCCGGCCACGGCGGCCGCGATCGGCTTCGAGGTCGACGCGATCCCCGCGGATGCGCGCGGCCGGGTCGACGTCGCCGCGCTGAAGGCCAAGCTCGGTCCCGACGTTGCGGCGATCATGCTCACCAACCCCAATACATGCGGGTTGTTCGAGACCGACATCGTCGAGATCGCGCGGCTGGTGCGCGAGGCGGGTGGGTATTTCTATTGCGACGGCGCGAATTTCAACGCCATCGCTGGACGCGTGCGGCCCGCCGATCTCGGCGTCGATGCGATGCACATCAATCTGCACAAGACGTTCTCGACCCCGCATGGCGGCGGCGGCCCAGGCTCCGGCCCCGTCGTGTTCTCGGCGCGTCTCGCGGCCTACGCGCCGGTGCCCTATGTCGTGCATGGGCCCGAAGGCTTCGCTCTGGTGGAGCACAAGGCGCAGACCGCGTCCGCCTTCGGCCGGCTCAAGGGCTTTCATGGCCAGATGGGCATGTATGTCCGGGCGCTCACCTACATGCTGAGCCATGGCGCCGACGGTATCCGCCAGGCGTCGAATGATGCGGTGCTCAACGCGAACTACCTGATGGTGCGGCTGCAGGACGTGATGTCGTCGGCCTTCGAGGGACCGTGCATGCACGAATGTCTGTTCGACGATCGCTTCCTCAAGGACACCGGCGTGACGACGCTCGATTTCGCGAAGGCGATGATCGACGAGGGCTATCACCCGATGACGATGTACTTCCCGCTGGTCGTGCATGGCGCGATGCTGATCGAGCCGACCGAGTCGGAAACCCGGGAATCGCTCGACATGTTCGTCGACACGATGCGTTCGCTGGTCGCGCGTGCCGCGCGCGGCGAGGTCGAGTATTTCCACGCGAGCCCGCGACTCACGCCGCGTCGTCGTCTCGACGAGACGCGCGCCGCCCGCGCGCCGGTGCTGCGCTGGAAGCCGCAGCGCGAACCGGTGCCGCAAGCGGCCGAGTAGCGGCCCGCGAGTCAAAGCTTCTGTTTAACGTCCTTGCCGATGCCCTCGACGGCGTTGCAGGCGCTCAGTCCGAGCCCGGCAACACCGAGCGATGCCATGGCGAGTCACGCCGCGATGCGCGTGGTCTGCGCGAGCGGAAACCAGACCCGGACGCTCGTGCCAGCATCGGGAGCGCTGTCGATCGTCAAGGTTCCGCCGTGGAGCTCGACGAGTTTCATGGCAAATGAAAGGCCGAGCCCGGCGCCTTCGTGACGCCTCTGAATGCGCCCATCCACCTGCGTAAACGGACTGAGCGCAACCGCGATCTGAGCCTCGGTCATGCCGATGCCCGTGTCCCTGACCTCGAACCCCGCGGCATCTTCGCGCGCGAGGATCAGCACCGCTACGCTGCCGCCCCGCGCCGTGAATTTGAGCCCGTTCGACAGGAGATGGCTGGCGATCTCGTGGATGCGCTGCTCGTCGGCGACCAAGCTCGGCAGCTTGATGGTCGGTTTCGGCATCTCGAGTCGCAGATGGCGCTCCGCGGCCAGCGGCATGAACGCGTCGACGGAACCACGCAGGACGGCTTCGAGATCGATGCTCTGCTTGTCGAGTCGAAGCTTGCCGGAAACGATCTGGGCGAAATCCAGTATGGTCTCGACCAGCGTGGAGAGTCGCTGGCCACTGACATGGATCTCGCGCGCGTAGTCGACGTAACGATCCAGCGCCGAGCCGAGGCGGCGATCGCGAATCATCTCCGAGAAGCCGAGAATCGCATTCAGCGGCGTCCTCAATTCATGCCCCATCGCCGCGAGGAACTCCGATTTCAACCGGCTCGCGGATTGTGCCTCCGTCAGGGCGTCGTTCAGCGCCGCTAGGGCGCGGCGGCGTTCTGTCACATCGCGGAAGGTCACGACGGTCATCGGCTGGCTCGTCGACATTGCGGGATCGTCCGGAGCCTCGGTCATCTTGAGATCCCGCGACACGATCTCGATGAACACGATCCGACCATCTGGCCGTGTCAGCTGGTGGTCATCGCCTCCTGGGCTCTCGTCTTCCCGGCGGCGACGGCGTGCGATCGCATCGGCGGGAAGCAGCCTGTCGAGCGGCGTTCCGATCAGCGAATCGAGCGCCCGGCCGAGGATCTCCGTCGCCATGGGATTGGCGTGGGCGATGTGCCGGCGTTCATCCACGACGATGATCCCGTCGAAGCTGCTCTCGACGATCGCGCGCATCATGCGCCGCTGCTGAACCGCCCGGAAGTGTCGCCGCAGGAGCCGATGGGATTGGCTTTGCAGCGCATGGATCAGCTGGCTCGCCGACCAGACCATCAAGGCGACGAGCCAGACCGCCACGTCCAATGCCACCGCGGCTGCTTCCTGCACGACGACGCTGGCACTCACGATCGTCACCGCAGTCGCGAGAATTAGCAGGAGGTTTCGCTTCCAGTCCTGGCGACGCCGGCGCGCCGCGAGATGCATCGCCACTAGCAGCGCGAACAGACCGGCTACCGTGACACCGACGGCGACGCGGAAGATCGCGCGGCCCTGCACGAGCGTTTCGTAGGCCAGCGCATGGATGAAGACGCCGGCGAGGGTTCGGTAGACGGGCACCGCCTTGATGTCGCCGAGTTCCGTAGCCGTTGCGCCGATGATCACCTTGCGGTTTGCAACCAGCGCGGGATCGAACCGTCCCGCAACGATGTCGGCGAAGGACAGTGTCGCGAACGTCGATTCGCGGATCGAGTAGTCGACATAGAAGGACTGGCTCGCGTAGGTGGCGCTGCCGGCAAGGAGAGCGGCGAGGGAGGGTCGGAAGGTACCGGCAACCTCGAGCCCGATTGCGTAGCGCCAGATCCGGCCATCGGAATCGCTGCTCACGTTCACGCTGGCGATCGCGGTTGCGGGCCCGATCAATCCGGCTTGGGGCGCACTCTCGGTGAGCGTCGTACGATCATGCGCCGTGGCGCCTTGGACGAAGCTCGGCAGGATGAGCTTCGATCCCGCTCTCGCGATCGCGGCGGCCAGGGCCGCGTCCTCCGCAGGATCCGAACGCGCGCTGAAATCGACGTCGATGGCGATCTGCGTGGCGCCGGCCGCCACGAGCCGATCGATTGCCTGGGCATGGTACCGTCGTGGCCAGGGCCAGGAATCGAGCTCACGGATGCTGGCGGCGTCGATCTCGACGACGACGAGGGAATTGCTCGCTGGACGCTTCAGCCAGGAAAGACGTTGCTCGAACAGGATGCGATCCAGCGGTTCGATCGCGCCGACCGCGTAGAGCAACGCGAGGCTGACGCCGACGAGGAGCGTGAACGCCGCGACCGGCAACCGGCGCCGCATCGCGCGACTGATCACGCCCGGCCGAAGCCAGCGCGTCATGCCGGTAGGACTGCGGCGCGGCATCGAAATTCGCAGCGTCGTGTTCAACTATTTCTTCTTGCTCTTGTCCTTGCCGCCGCTTCCATTATTGCCGTTGCCGTTGCCGTTGCCGTTGCCGTTGCCGTTGCTGTTGCCATTGCCGCCGCTGCTTGACGCGGAGTTGCCATTGCCGCCGCCGCTCGACGCGGAGTTGCCATTGCCGCCGCTGCTCGACGCGGAGTTGCCGTTGCCGCCGCCGTTCGAACCTGAATTTCCGCTGGCGTTCGTGGCGCCGAACGATGTTGCAGCGCGCGGCGCAACTTCACCTCGGTCCTGCGCGACTCCCGCGCGTTCATTGCGCACAAGGCCCTTGGAGCTGCGCTCGATATCGACGCTGGCGAGCGCGATTGGCTGGGCGATGTGGGGACCCTTCGCATGCTCTCCGGGCGGTGTTGACGCGGGCGCTCCGGCCGGTGGTGCGCCGACCAGGCGCTTCGCGGCGCCATCGAGCTGGAGGAGGCGTCCAGGCGCGGCGCCGATGCGCGCCGTACCGCCTGGCGTGATCAGGGCCGACTGGGCGCCGGACCGATCGCTGACCTGAACGCGACCTTCGAGAACATGCACGGCTGCCCCATTGGCGTCGGCGCCCACCGAAAAGCTCGTTCCCTTGACGACGGCAGTCAGGAACGGCGTACGGACCTCGAAATTCGGCACCGCGCGTGGCTCGATTTTCACGAGCAGCGTGCCGAAGCTCTGCAGGATGCTTGTGAATCCACCGCCCTGCTCGGCGGGTATCGCGATGGCGCTATTGGCCGCCACGAAGATCGTATCGTCCCCACGTTTCAAGACCAGTCGCGCATCCGGTCCGGTCTGCAATCGGTCACCCGGGCGCAGCGCGTCCGCCGCAGCCAAGGAGACGGGAGTGGCGCCCGCGCGGTGGATCGTCACGTCGCCTGATGTGGTGACAATCTGCCAGCCCTTCGCCTCCTCGGACGACGCCGGTGCGCGCGATAGGCCCAGGACGAGCGCGAGGGCGACGAGGCCGACATGGAGCGAGCGAGGAATGCGCATGAGCTTCCCGAGGCAGGACAGGGGGGGGCGACGCAGGGGACGAGCAGGTGTATAAGGCGCTCAGCGTTTACGTCTCGTTAACGGACGTTCAATCACGATGGGGTACGTCTTACGCAGTATTCCCATGAGATGGCTCAACATCGCGGCCTATCGGAATCGGAACATTGAAACATCAACGCCTTCACCGACCCTCGGTCCGTGAGGTCGGTGCGGCCAAATTTCTGCAGCGGTCCACGTTAACCATACTTGCCGCGATCGCGATGCTCGCCACCGCCGTCGCGCAGTCTCCGCCGTCGCAGGGCTCCTCGAGCGGCACCGCGATTGAACGGCGCGTGCCGACGCGGCCCGCGTCTCCGCCTGATGCGCCTGAATTGCCATCGGCGGTTCCCGGCTCGGTAGCGCCGGAAGGCGCCAAGTTCGTCCCATTCGTTCTCTCGGGTGTCGTCGTCGATGGCGCGACCGCCATCGACTCGGCTGTCTTCGTGCCGCTCTATGCGCCGTTGATCGCGACGCCGGTCACGGCTGCCGACCTCGCGGCGCTCACGACGGCGATCGGCGACGCCTACCGCGACGCCGGCTATGCGCTTGCGAATGCCTTCATCCCGGCTCAGGACATCCAAGCCGGGGTACTGCGCGTGCATGTGGTCGAGGGTTTCATCGACTCCATCAGTTTCGACGGCGCGCCGGGCTCAGCCGGACTCGTGCAGAAAACCATGCAAGCGGTCACGGCGGAACGTCCCCTCACATTGGCAACGTTGGAGCGTCGTCTGATGCTGCTCAACGACATCCCCGGCGTCCGGGTCGGCGACGTGCGCCTGCATGCCGTGGATGTAGCGCGCGGCGCCTATCAGCTCGTGATCGGCGTGAAGCCAGTGCCCTTCGATGCGCTGATCTCGATCGACAATCGGGGCACGCGCTCGAACGGTGCTTGGCAGGCCTGGGCAGGCGGCGGCGCAAACTTGCTTCTCGGCGACGGGGCATGGCGCTTGTCGGGCGGGGCGCTTACCGCACCCGCGTCGCCGCGCGAGATCCGTTTCGGACAGGTCGGGCTGCAGCGCTCGCTCGGCAGCAATGGGACGCTTCTACGTGGCAGCTTCGCCTTCAGCGACAATGTCGCGGGAAAGCCGCTCTCGGAAAGTCAGGTCGAGACCGGCAGTCTGCGGGTCATCATCGGCGCCTCGCATCCGGTCCTGCGCAGTCGAACCCGCAGCCTGTGGCTCAACGCCAGCTTCGACATTCAGCGCGCGACGGAGGACCGCTTCGGCACGGATTGGTTTCGCGACGATCTGCGCGTGCTGCGGGGATCGGCCTTCCTCTTTCAGGCCGATCCGTGGGGCGGGGAAAACGGAGTCAATCTCGAAGGCAGTCTGGGCCTCGATGTGCTGGGCGCGTCCTCCGCCGGGATCGATCGGTCGCGTGCCGACGCCAGCGGCCGGTTCGCGAAGCTGCGCGTGGATGCATGGCGCCATCAACGTCTGTTCGGTCCGGTCAGCGCCCAGTTCTCCATGAGCGGTCAGGCGGCGAATCGTGCGCTGCTCTCCGCCGAAGAATTCTCGCTTGGTGGTGTCCGGTATGGTCGCGCCTTCGATCCATCGGAACTGTCCGGCGATCGAGGCTGGGCCGGATCCGTCGAGTTGCGCTGGGCCAACCCGCTGCGCCGCTACGAGCGCGTCGAGACCGAGCTCTTCGGGTTCGCCGACACCGGGGTGATCTGGAATGACCAGCCGGGCAAGGACCCGCGCGAGCATCTGTCTTCGGCGGGTGTCGGTGTTCGGGTGCGGTTCGAGTCCTGGTTGCGCATCGCGGCGGAAATCGGCACGCCGCTCAACAGCTCGTCCAATGCACTGCGGCGACAGGGTCCGCGCGCGTACTTGTCGCTCTCGCTCGAGTATTGAGCGCCGACAGGCGCGACTGGGCAGCGCTATCGAGCCTCTGTTCCAGGCGCTGCAGCGCCTGTTCCTCGCGTCGCTTGAAATCGGTCTCGAGCTTCGCCGTTGCTTGCGGCATGCCGTTGGCACGTGTGTGTCTGCCGCCAGGCCCTGCTGGGCGAGCAGGCCGGTGAGACCGGCCGCCGTCAGGAGGCGCGCGCGTGCGGGCACCGTAGATCGTCGGCGAAGCGAGCCGGTCCGTTCGTCAGGAGACGCAGACGAGGATGGCGACGACGAAGGCGAGGAGCGCGATGAACTCCGTCACCGCGAAGCCGATATACGCCAAGGTCTGGACGGTGTCCTTCGATGCCGGGTTGCGACCCACCGCCTGGATGAGGCTGGCCCACACCGAACCCATGCCGATGAGCTTGGCTGCTGCTGGTTCCATTGAAGTCCTCCTTTCGAAGTTGGATGGATAGCGAGCAGGCCGAGGCTGTCGTGCTGAAAGCCGAGCGGAACAGGGTGTCGATCATCATGATGTCCCGTGCGGATTGAGGAGTGAACGTAGATTCGACATCAAGTAGTGCTTCGTCATGGCGTGAGCCCGATAGCTGCGGAGACGGCGTGCCGTGGGTTGCGGTTCGACAGCGACTGCAACCGCCGCCGCATCTGATCTCCCGACCCCGACTCCCCGACCGAGGCCTTGCCGATGTCCGAACCCGCAGCCGTTGTCATTCCGAGACTGCGCTGTCCGCCAGGGCTGCAGCTCTGGCTGCTCGCGCTGGGCGCATTCGTGGCGATCGAGACTCTGGATCGCCTCGCGGTGGCGATGTGGGCTTTGGCGACGGGGACGGGCTTCGGCCCCGCAATGTTCGGTTCCTTCGCCTACGGCGTGCTCGACGATGCGGGCACAGGTTTGCTGCTTGGGGCTCCCTTTCTGCTCGGTCTGTATGCCGGTCAACCAATGTGGCGCTGGCGTGGCGCGCGCCTCGCGGCGCATGTCCTATTGGCGGTGATGCTGGCGGTGCTCGTGTTTTCGGAGCTGGGGGAGATGTTCTTCTGGAACGAGTTCGACAGCCGATACAACTCGATCGCGTTCAACTATCTGATTTTTCCGCGCGAGGTGATGGGCAATCTCCGGGAATCGTTCAACCTGCCGATTCTGCTGCCGATCGTTGGCGCGCTGGCGGGGGTATTGTATCTGCTGTTGCGTCGCCCGCTCGTCTCGGCGCTGGCGGCCCCCGCGACACCGGCGCTGCGCCTGCGGATGAGCCTATTGGCGATCGTCGCTTTCGCCACCGGCGCGGGATTGCTGTGGGTGATCCCGAACGATCCGTTTCTCGATCGCATCGTCAACGAGGTCGCCCATAACGGGCTTCACAGCCTGCTCCGTGCCGGGGTCACGAACGACGAGAAATTCGACGGGCTTTATCCGACATTGCCTGAAGCGGTCGCTACCCGGCTCGTGCGCGAGCTCGTGGCGCAGGACAATACACGCTTCCTGCAGCCCGAGAGCGAGCCGGGCCTGCGACGGCGTGTCGACAACGGATCCGAACCCCGGCGCCTCCATGTCGTGCTCGTCATCGAGGAGTCGTTTGGATCGGTCTATGTCGATGGCCTCGACAACGCGGGCAGCGAGAGCATCTCGCCGCGCCTCGCATCCCTCGCGAACGACGGATTGCTGTTCACGAATGTCTACGCCACCGGGAACCGCACGGTGCGCGGACTCGAAGCGCTGCTCACGTCATTCCCGCCGATCCCCGGCATCGCCACCACACGCCGCGCCGGCTCGGAGGGAATGCATTCCCTGCCTTTCCTTCTCAAGCGTTTCGGCTACCAGACGGCGTTCCTCTATGGCGGACGGGCGGCCTTCGACAACATGGGACATTACTGGTCGACCATCGGATTCGATCGCGTGCTCGAGCAGCGCGACATCGCAAAGATCGGCTTCTCGACGATCTGGGGGGCGTCCGACGAGGATCTGTTCCGCGAAGCGCTGCTTCGTCTCGACGCGATGACGGCAGCGGGCTCACCTGTCTTCCTGTCGCTCCTGACCGTTTCGAACCATCGGCCCTACCTCTACCCGCCCGGGCGGATCGCGAAGGATCCGATGCAGAATCGCAAGGAGAACAGCGCGACCTATGCGGACTGGGCTTTCGGGGATTTTGTCGAGCGCGCCCGCAGCCACCCCTGGTTCAACGACACGGTGTTCGTCTTCATCGGCGACCATGGACCGCGCGTGTACGGTGCGGCCCAGGTGCCCGTGCCATCCTACCGGGTGCCGCTGCTGTTCTACTCGCCGACGCATATCGCGCCCGAGCGCAACCCGACGCTCGGGTCGAGCATGGATATGGCGCCGACTCTGCTCGGTCTCCTGCACCTGAGCTATGACAGCTCCTTCTTCGGCGTCGATCTGCGGCGAGTGCCGGCTGGCCATGGCCGCGTGGCGATGGAGCATAATTTCTCCCTCGCGCTCGGTGACGGCACCAATGTCGCGATGCTGTTACCCGGACGCCATCAGCGCGGCTGGTCGATGGAGCCCGGGCCCAAGGATCTCACGCCGCAATCCGAACCGGATCGCGCACTGGTCGAACGGACGATCGCCCTCTATCAGACCGCTCATCACCTGTTCTACGCGCACCGATATCACGACAACGCCACCGCGCCGTGAAGCGGGCAAGTTCAGTTCAGTTTGGTCGGTAGCTCGCGAATGGCCTGGTCGATCAGGCGTGCCTGAGCGGCGCTGTCCAGCTTCTGCTCCAGGAGATGACGCGTCGCGGTCAGCGCGACGTCGACGGCGGCGGCGCGGACTTCGTCCGTCGCGGCCTGCTCGGCCTGGGCGATGCGCTGCAACGCCTGTTCCTCGCGGCGCTTGAGATCGGCCTCGAGCTTCGCTTTCGACTCGCGCTGGAAGCGCTCGGCATCGGATTTGGCGCGGGCGATGATGGCGTCGGCTTCCTGGATCGCGTCGCGCTGCTTGCGCTGGAAATCCGCGAACAGGGCGTGCGCTTCCTCGCGCAGGCGCTGCGCCTCATCGAGTTCCTTGCTGATCCGCTCGGCGCGCGCATCGAGTCCGCCGATCAGCGCCTTCTTGAGCGGCTTCCACACCACCACGAAGAACGCGACGAAGGCGACGGCAACCCAGAGCTCTGGCTTCTCGAGCAGCGAGCCGTGCGTGGGATCGGCCATGGACCTGTTCTCTCTCGTTCTGAGAATTCAGCGGTGGGCGAGCACGGCGCGCGCCGCGGCGTCGGCTTCGGCCGACGAGACCTTCAAGCCGGATGCGCGCTCGACCGCGAGCATCGCGGCCTCCGCCGCCACGCCGGCGAGATTGGCCATCGCCGTCGTCTTCGCAGCGGCGATACGGTTCTCCGCTTCGCGCACCCGAGCGGCGAGTGCGCTGCCGAGCACCGCTTGTCGTTCCGCCGCTTCCTTGGCCAGCGCGGCTTCGGTGGCACGCCCGACCTCCTGGGCCTTCGCGCGCGACTCGCCGAGCGTCTTCTCGTACGTCGCGCGGGTCTGATCCGCCTCGGCCTTGAGGGAGGCCGCGCGATCGAGATCGGCGCCAATGCGATTGGCGCGCGCATCCAGCACTTCACCGATCCGCGGCAACGCGATCTTGCTCATCACCCAGTAGAGGACGAGGAAGGTCACGCCGAGCCAGAAGATCTGGCCCGGGAACTGCGACAGGTCGAATTGCGGCATGCCGGCGGCACGTGTGTCGGCCGCCAGGCCCTGCTGGGCGAGCAGGCCGGTGAGACCGGCCGCCGTCAGGAGGAGAGTGCGAGAGGGCATCGTCGATCGCCGGCGAAGCGAGCCGGTCCGTTCGTCAGGAGACGTAGACGAGAATGGCGACGACGAAGGCGAGGAGCGCGATGAACTCCGTCACCGCGAAGCCGATATATGCGAAGGTCTGGACGGTGTCCTTCGATGCCGGGTTGCGGCCGACCGCCTGGATCAGGCTGGCCCACACCGTGCCGACGCCGATACCGGCGCCGATCATGCCGATCGCGGCGAGGCCCATGCCGATGAGCTTGGCTGCTGCTGGTTCCATGGAAGTCTTCCTTTCGAGGTTGGATGGATAGCGGGATGGACGATCGACGCGGTCAGTGCAGATGGATCGCGTCGTTCAGGTAGATGCAGGACAGGATCGTGAAGATGTAGGCCTGCAGGAAGGCGACGAAGAATTCGAGCGCCGTGAGGCCGACGAGCAGGCCGAAGGGCACGAGCCCCGGCAGCACGAAATACGCGCCCAGCGAGACCACGAACCCGGCGAAGATCTTCAGGATGATGTGGCCGACCGTCATGTTGGCGAAGAGCCGGACAGACAGGCTGATCGGACGCGAGAGGTACGAGATCACTTCGATCGGGATCAGGATGGGCGCCGCCGCGAGGGGCGCGCCGTGCGGGAAGAACAGCGTGAAGAAATGCGTCCCGTGGCGCGCGATGCCGATCGCCGTGACGCCGATGAAGATGACGAGCGCGAGGGCGAAGGTCACCGCGATGTGGCTCGTGAAGGTGAACGCGCCGGGGATCAGGCCGAGCAGATTCCCGAATAGCACGAACATGAAGACCGAGAAGATGAACGGGAAGTACTTGCGACCCTCGTCGCCGACGTTTTCGCGCACCATTCCGGCGATGAATTCGTAACTCAGCTCGGCGACCGACTGCAGCCGGCCCGGCACCAGGTCGCGGCTCCGCACCGAGACGACCAGCAGCGCGACGATCACCGCGACCGCGAGAGCCATCATCAGCGATGAATTCGTGAACGAGAGATCCATCTTGCCGATGGACAGCGGAACGATCGGCTTGATCGTGAATTGCTCGAGCGGACTGGCCACGGTCGGTTCTCTTCGATCCTCGCGCATCCACCGTTGCCGGCGAGACGCGTGCTGTTGCATTCCTCGCCGACCGATCGCTCAGTCGGCGCCGCTGGATTCCCGTTCCTTGCGCTCGCTCGCCACCTTGACGCGCGCCGCATCATTGGCGCGCACCGAGCGCAGCATGTTCGTCATCCCGGCCGCGAAGCCGAAGATGAGGAACACGAGCAGGAGCCAGGGGCTGGTACCGAGCCACCGGTCGAGCGCCAGTCCCATCCCGACCCCCACCATCACCCCCGCGAGGAGGTCGACGGCGATTCGAAAGCCAAGCCCGAGTTGACCCGTGTTGCGTGCGGCGACATCGCGTGTCGTGTCGCCATCGCCGCCTCTCCGACCACGCGCCGCCGCGAGGCGGGAAGCGAAGTCGTCATCCCCTGGGGGATTTCGTTCCGATGAAGGAGGAGAGCGCTTGCCGGGATCAGTCTCTGACATGGCGCGGGAGGATGGCCCGGCCGTTTTTCACGGCGCGGAAACTACGGATGGGGTCACCCCCTGTCAAGGCGCTTCGCCTGGATTTAGGGGGCTGAAACGACAGCAGATTCCCGATCCGCTGTCGCCGTGCGCTCAGCCCGTCGCGCGCATTCTTTCCGCTTGGGTGAGGTCGACGGAGACGAGCTGGCTGACGCCGCGCTCGGCCATCGTGACGCCGAACAGGCGATCCATCCGCGCCATGGTCATGCGGTGATGGGTGACGACCACGAACCGGGTCTGCGTGCGCGCCGAAATCGTGTCGAGGAGCTTGCAGAAGCGGTCCACATTCGCATCGTCGAGCGGCGCGTCGACCTCGTCGAGGACGCAGATCGGCGCCGGCGTGGTCAGGAAGACGGCGAACAGCAGGGCGAGCGCGGTCAGTGCCTGCTCGCCGCCGGAGAGCAGCGACAGCGATTGCAGCTTCTTGCCCGGCGGCGAGGCCATCACTTCGAGTCCGGCATCGAGCGGATCGTCGCTGGCCTGCTCGCCCTCGTCGGCGGGAGGCGCCGAGAGCTGCAGATGCGCGGCGCCGCCCCCGAACAGCGCGCCGAACAGCTCCTGGAAGTGCCGGTTCACCTGCTCGAACGCGGTCAGCAACCGCTCGCGGCCCTCGCGGTTTAGACTGCCGATGCCTTGGCGCAGCTTGGCGATGGCCCCGAGCAGATCGTCCTTCTCGGCGATCATCGTCTGCACCTGCAGCCCGAGCTCTTCAGCCTCCTGCTCGGCGCGCAGATTGACCGGCCCGACATTGTCGCGTTCGCGCGTCAGGCGTTCGACCCGCGCTTCGATCTGGTCGACCGACGGCAGCTCGTCCTCGGCGTCGACACCGCCGGTCGCGAGAGTCTCCTCGGGCGCGCAATCGAGGCGCTCGCGGATCCGCGCCGTCACGTCGGCGATATGGGCGATCGCCTGCTCGGCCAGCGCTTCGGCGCGCACGCGCGCTTCGCGCTCCGTCATCAAATTCGCCTCTTCCGCCTTGAGTGCGCGCTCGGCGTCGCGCGCGCGCGCCTCGGCATCGACCAGGGCATCGGCGTGGGCGCGACGCTCTGTCTCGGCTGATGTCACGAGGTCGATGACCTGCGTGCGCCGCGCCGCGATCGCGGCCGGTTGGGCTTCGAGCCGCAGACGCTCCGAATCCTCGGTTTCGATGCGCGTCACGAGCAACGCCAGCTGGGCGTCGGCGCTTCCGGCGCGCGTCTGCCAGGCGATGGTCTCGTCGCCGATGGCGGCGAGACGTCGCGCGCGGCTTTCGCGTTCACGCACCAGGCGCGCGTGCTCGCTTTGCAGATTCGTGAGCTCGTCGCGTTCACCCTGCAGGATCTTGCGGTCGTCCTGGAGTCGGGCGCGTGCGCTGTCGATGTCCGGCACCGCGCCGAGCCGGCCCAGCAGCGCGACGCGGCGCGCATCATCCGCGCCGCGATCGGCGGTCAGGCGTTCGATGCGATCGACCAGGGCCGCGAGCTGTGCGCTCTGCTCGGCGCTTTGACGAGCCAGTCTTGCGGCGTCGCGGCGTGCCGCGTCGAGCGCCTCGCTCGCGGCGCGCACGGTTTGACGCGACGCGCGTTCGTCCTCGCTCCCGGCGATTTCCCCCTGGCGCGCGACCGCCATGCGCTGACGCATGCCGTCCACATGCGCGCATCCCGCCGCGCGCACGGGCAGCAACTCATTGAGCCGGTTGCGCTGCGCCAGACGCGTGGCGGCGGCAGAGGGCGCACCCGCCTTGACCGTGAAGCCGTCCCAGCGCCACAGCGCGCCAGCACGCGTGACCAGGCGCTGGCCGGTCGCGAGCTGCAGCGCCGCGCTGGGTGCCAGGGCGTCGTCGATCAGCCCGATCTGCGCGAGGCGCCGCGCGAGCGCCGCCGGGGCCTGCACATGCGCGGCCAGTGACTCAGCGCCGGCGGGGAGCCGAGGATCGGCGTCCCGCGAGTCGGCGCCACGCCAATGCGCGGCCGCGGTCGAGTCCAAGGGGGCCGTGAGATCGTCGCCCAACGCGGCGCCCAGGGCTGTTTCGTAGCCGGCATCGACGCGAATCTGATCGATCACAGGCGCGAAGAGATCGGCCGTGCCGCCATCGGCGAGCAAGCGTTGCAGCGCCGCGACCTCACCCTCGATCTTGGCGAGGTCGGATTCACCGGCACTCAACGCGGTGCGCGCGCCGCGCTCTTCTTCCTGGGCGACGCGCCGGGCCGCCTCGGCCAGCTCGACCTGTGCCTGGGCGGCGGCAACGGCCGTCTCGGCGGTGCCGACCGCCGCTTCGGCGGCTTCGCGTTGATCGGCGGGGATGGCATTGGCCTCGAGCCGCAGACGGTCGCCATCGCTCGTCTGCAAGCGATGGGTCAGCTCGTTGAGGCGCGTCTCGAGCTCGGAAACCTGGCGCTGCAGCGCGCTGCGCTCGGCCTCGGCCGCCGCCACGGCGCCGGTCGCCTGGGCGACGGCCTCCTCGCGCTCGCCGACGGCGAAGCGTTGGCGGTCCACAGCGGCGCTGATCTCGTCCAGCCGCGTTTCGGCGGTCGTCGCCGTCTCCTCGATTTCGCCGCGTTCCTGCTGCAGCCGCTCGATCGCTGCGGCGGCATCGTGGCGGCGCGATTCCTCGCGCGTCCGGTCATCGGCCAGCTGTGCGAGGCGGCGGATCAGGTCCTCGATCGCGGCCATCACGCGCGCTTCCTCGTCGTCGAGCGCTTGGGCCTGCGACTCCAGCCGCGCGGTCTTGGCCGCGGATTCCGCTTCCGCTTTGCGTAGATCGGGAAGCAGCGCGCTGATCTCGGCCAGCTTCGTGGTCGCCATCGCCACCCGCAATGTCGACTCGGCCACGATCCGCTCGGCGGCCTGGAGCCGCTCCGCTGCCGCTGCATTGGTCGCGTCGGCCTCGCGCCATTTCAGTGTCAGCAGGATCGCTTCGGCCCGGCGGATCAGCCCGGCCAGGTTGCGGTAGCGTTCGGCCTGCTTGGCCTGCTTCTTCAGGGCCTGGAGCTGCTGGTCCAGAGTCGTGATCACGTCGTCGAGGCGCGCGAGATTCTGCTCGGCGGCGCGCAGCTTGAGTTCCGCCTCGTGCCGGCGTGCATGCAGGCCCGTGATGCCCGCGGCCTCCTCGATGATCTGACGGCGCTCGGCGGGCTTGGCGTTGATGATGGCGGCGATCCGCCCCTGACTGACCAGCGCGGGCGAATGCGAACCCGAGGCGATGTCGGCGAAGAACAGCTGCACGTCGCGCGCCCGGCTCTCCTTGCCGCTGATGCGATAGGCCGAGCCTTCACCGCGCTCGATACGTCGGCTGACCTCGATCTCGCTCAGATCGTTCCAGGCCGCCGGCGCCTTCTTCTGATCATTCGTGATGAGAACCGCCACCTCGGCGACATTGCGCGCCGGCCGCGCCGAGGTGCCGGCGAAGATGACATCGTCCATCTCGCCACCGCGCATCTGCTTCACGCGGTTCTCGCCCATCACCCAGCGCAGGGCCTCCACGAGATTCGATTTGCCGCAGCCATTGGGCCCGACGACGCCGGTCAGGCCGGGCTCGATGAAGAACTCGGTCGGCTCGACGAAAGATTTGAAGCCGGCGAGACGGAGCTTGATGAACTGCATGTCGAGCGGTGAACCTTCTGCTTGCTGAACAGGCTTGCTGGCGGGTGATCAGGGTTTCTTGACGAGCGGCCGGAGCACCTTGTCGAGGTCTTCGAAACTATTGGCGCCAGCGTGGCGCTTGCCGTTGATCACCACCGTCGGGGTAGCGCGGATCTGATAGTCCTTCTCGCCGGCTTGCGCCGCGCCGACGATCTTCAGCTGCAGCGCCTGGTCGGCGACGCAGGCGGCGGATTGGTCGCGCGGCATGCCGGCGAGCTGGCCCAGCTGCTTCACCCGCTCGATCATCTCGACGGGATCCTTGCCCGCGGCCCATTGCTCCTGCTGGCGGAACAGCACATCGAGGAAGCTGTAATAGCGCTCGGCCGGCAGGCAGCGTGCGACCTGGGCCGCCTGCAGCGCGACACGATCGAGCGGGAAGTCGCGATAGATGAATTTCACCAGCCCTGAATCGACATACTCGGATTTGAGCTTGGGCAGCGTGTCGATATGGAAGCGCGCGCAATGCGGGCAGGTCAGCGAGGCGAATTCGATGATCACCACCTGCGCATTCGCGGCGCCGAGGACGAAGTCGTCGCCTTCCTTGCGCGGCGCCAGCAACGCGGGGTCGATCGCCTGCGCGAGCCGCGTCACGCGGGGACTATCCCCGGCGCGGGCAGGATTGCCCCCGGGGTTTGCCCACAGGACACCGCCTGCGATCAGCGAGAGCAGGGCAGCGGAGAAACTCAAGATACGTGATGATTTGCGCATGGGACCTACAAGATATTGAGGAACCTAACGATACGGCGTCCGAGTCGCCAAGCGACAGGGCGCGTCTTGGGGATAACTCTATTCACAGCCGCGCTTGGCGTCACCTCGGGCGGGGTTTGAGCAGCTGGCTGCCCAGACGGCTCAACGCGGCGCGCAGTTCAGGGTCATCGATGATTGCGGCGGATTTCGCGGCGGCTTCGCGCGCGCGCGCGTCCGGGGGCAGTGCAGCGCGTCGGCGTTTGACGCCGCCCAGCGGCGTGACCGGCCGTTGCGCGAGCGCGAGCCGTCCGACCGCCGCGTAGCCGAGATAGGCGTTGAGCCGCTCGATGAGCTGCGGCGCGATGTGCTGGAGCTCGAGCGCCATGGCGGGTTCGACACGCAGATGCAGCACGCCTGGCCCGCGACCGGCGGCAGCGCCACGGGGAACGGCGAGCCGGTCGATGGCGGTGGCGCTGGCGAGGCGCGGCCCCGCGATCTGGGGCCACGCCGAGACGAGTTCGGCCAGCGCCGCGCCGCCCTTGGCGAGGATCGGGCGGGTGACCTTGAGCAGGCTGCGCGACAGGGCACGTGGTGCCATCGGGGATTCGATCTCGACAGGAGGGTGGAGGCAAGTCTAAGCCGGCGGCTGGGCCAGTTGCGATGACACCACCAAATTCTTCCGCCGCGCCGCACGAGTCGACTCTCGGCGCCGCCTTGCTCGCCTGGTACGACCGCCATGCGCGGATCCTGCCGTGGCGCGCCGCGCGCGGCGTGCGCCAGGATCCCTACCGGGTCTGGCTGTCCGAGATCAT
>JANNTF010000039.1:0-3253 GCA_031403455.1 Alphaproteobacteria bacterium
CCACCGCGCCGGGCGTCACGTCGACGACGCCGAGACCGAGTTCGAAATCCTGCCGCAAGCGGCCGAGGCTCTCGAGGTCATCGGCGCCGGCCGCCGTGAACTCCATCGTCAGATGGCGCACGTTGAGCCGGTTCAGCTGCGGCAGGATCGGTCCGTAGGTTCCGGCGTGATGCTTCTCGCCGCGCACGCGCGCGCCGGCGCGGCGGCAGAGATGGACGGCGAAGGTGAGCCCCGAGAATCCATCGACCAGGGCGTTGATCATGTCGACCGCGAAATCCGCCGCGCGATCGGGATCGTCGTAGGATTTGCGTACGTCGGGATCGACGAACAGGCAGAGATGCGGATCGTCGATCTGCACGATGTCGATGCCGATGCGCGCGATCAGCTCGATCTCGCGCCGCAGCGGCGCCACGCAATCCTGCACGAACGTATCGCGCCGCGGATAAGCCTTCTTGGACCGCTCGGGATGCCAGAGCCGCTCGCCGAGCAGGGCCGGTGCGGGCAGCGTGATCTTGGTGCCGACCTGCGCCACGCCCTTGAGGAAGCGCGCCTCGCTGGCGATGAAGCCCGGCTCCTTGGCCGTCAGTCGCTCCGTGACCACGGTCCACGGGCGGCGGTCGATCGGGTTGACCTCCAGCGTGAACCCATGCGCGAGTTCGGCGATCACGCCGATATAGGACCGGCGGCGCCACTCGCCGTCGGTCACGATATCGAGGCCGGCCATCTCCTGCATCGACACGACGTAACGGATGGCGGCATCCATCGTGCGCTCGTCATGGGCATTCCAGACCGGCTTGTCGATCAGGTCGCGCACATGGAGCGGGCGCGGGATCGAGCCGACGACCGAGGCTGGGAACAGCGGTAAGGCGGTCATGGCGTCCAGCCTTTCTGGGCGAGGTCCATGTCCTGTTGGGTGTCGATCTCCCGATACTTGCCCGGCGTGTCGGCATGGCCGAGCCCGACGCCCTGCTCGATCATGTCCTGCAGGAGATGGATCATGTAGGCCTTCTGGAAAATAGGCGCCTCGCGATAGGGCTTGTCCCAGAACGCCTCGCGGCGGCGATGATAATGCGCGCGCAACAGCGCACCGCCGCGCGCGGTGAATTTCGCGACGCCGATGAACTCGCCCGTCGCGTCGTCGTAGGGGATGTCGCGATGGACGCGCTGAACGCGGCCATCGCACGTGATCGCCTTTTCGGCGTCGTGGGGCGGATGCTGGGAGCGCGGCCGGTAATGCTCGCGCCAATCCGTATCCATGCCGAGCGCGATGTCGTCGCTCGACGCCACGAGCTTCGCGACGATCTCGGCGGTGAAGAGAATGTCGGAATAGGACGTCACGAACGGGCGATCCATCAGGTCCTCGGCGCACATCAGGGACACGAGGATGTTGTTGTCGGCCCATTGCGGATTGTGGCGGAAGATGAAGCGCGGGTACTCGCGCTGCACCGACTCGATGCGATAACCACCGATGAAGCAGATCTCGGTGACGCCGCCCGCCGTGAGCGCGTCGACGGTCCAGTCGAGAATCCGCTTGCCGCGAATCTCCGCAAAGCATTTCGGCGCAGTCTCCGTCGTCGGCATGAGCCGACGCCCCCGTCCCGCCCCGATGATGATGGCACGCATGTGTTCGGTCGCTCCCGCCATGAATCCGCCGATGCGCGGACCTGCGGCGCAGCGTAGGGTCGGCGCGCCTGGATTCGCAATCGTCGCGCCGGGTGGAGGCGATCAGGCCTGCGGATCTGGAGCCGATGGAAGAGTTCGATGTCGTGATCGTCGGCGCGGGCGCCGCGGGGTTGATGTGCGCCATGACTGCCGGTCGACGGGGTCGTCGGGTGCTGCTGCTCGAACATGGCGATCAGGTCGGCGCGAAGATCCTGATCTCCGGCGGCGGGCGCTGCAACTTCACCAATCTGCATGCGTCGCCCGATCAGTTCTTCTCCGGCAACCCTCACTTCTGCCGCTCGGCGCTGAGCCGCTACACGCAGCATGACTTCATCGCGCTGGTGGAGCGTCACGGCATCGCCCATCACGAGAAGACGCTGGGCCAGCTCTTCTGCGACGGCTCCGCGCGCACCATCGTCGCGATGCTGCTTGCCGAGTGCGCGGCGGCCGGCGTCGTGGTGCGGCTGCAGCACCGCGTGACGGAGGTCGGCAAGGCCGATCGCTTCCGGATCACCACCGATCATGGCGATGTGAGCGCCGAGTCCTTCGTGCTGGCGACCGGCGGCCTCTCGATCCCTAGGATGGGCGCATCGGGGTTTGCCTATGACGTCGCGGGTCGCTTCGGCCTCGCCGTGACCGAGACGCGGCCGGCGCTGGTGCCGCTGGTGTTCGGCGGCTCCGAGCTCGCGCACATGACGGCGCTCAGCGGCGTCTCGTTGCCGGTCGCGGCGAGCTGCGGGGCCACGAGTTTTCGCGAGAGCATGTTGTTCACCCATCGTGGATTGTCGGGGCCTGCGATCCTGCAGATCTCGTCGTGCTGGCGCGAGGGACGCTCGATCACGATCGACATGCTGCCCGATCTCGACGTGGCCACGTATTTGCGCGGCCGCAAGCTGGCGCGGCCCCATGCCGAGCTGAAGACGATTCTCGCCGAGGCCTTGCCGCAGCGCCTCGCGCTGAGCCTGCTGCCCGGTGCACTGGCCACGCAGCGCGCGGGCGAGATCCGCGATCGTGACCTCGATGCGCTTGCGGGCCAGCTTGAACGCTGGGAGATCGTGCCCACAGGGTCAGAAGGCTATGCCAAGGCCGAGGTCACGCTCGGCGGGATCGATACCAGGGGGTTGTCGTCGAAGACGATGCAGGCCAATGCCGTGCCCGGGCTTTACGTGATCGGCGAGGCGGTCGATGTGACGGGCTGGCTCGGCGGCTATAATTTCCAGTGGGCGTGGTCGAGCGGCTGGTGCGCGGGCGAGGCCGCCTAGCCGGACACAGTGCTGCAGGATCTTCGACAGGAAGAGCTGCGCGCGTTCGCTGCGCGGCGTGTCGAAGAAGATTTCCTTGGGCGCATCCTCGACGATGGCGCCCTGATCCATGAACACGACGCGGTCGGCGACCTTGCGCGCGAACCCCATCTCATGCGTGACCACGGCCATGGTCATGCCCTCCTCGGCGAGCTTGACCATCACGTCGAGCACGCGAAACTCGCCATACCATGACTTATCCTGCAGCATGATGATCGACTGCGTGAGCAGGACCGGGATCATGTTGCGCACGGCCTGGGACAGGACGACGTAGCGCATGGCCTGGAAAC
>JANNTF010000040.1:0-2865 GCA_031403455.1 Alphaproteobacteria bacterium
TCGCGGCCAGGCAGTTGGTCGGGCGGCTGCGCGTGTGTTCGGCGACCCGGTCCCGGCCGCCGAGCGCCCGCCCATCGTCCTGCCGCCGGATGAAGGACGACCCTATCCGAACCTAGCGTCGGTCCCGAGCAAACCCGCGCGAATCGGGGCGCGCGTGCGTGAGGGAGAGATCTCGACGCTCGGCCGCGACCGCGATCAAGCGCAGGCGCGCGATTCCGGTCTGCGCGGCGGGACTGTTGGCAGCATCGCGGGCGGCGATGGGCGCTATCTCGGAACCGTTATCGCCGATGCGATCGGCGCGTTCTCGGTGGAGGACGAGCAGACGTTGCGCCAGGCGGCAGAACTGGGACGCCGTGGTACGACGCGCATCCGGCTCGAAGGCGATGCCCAGGCCGCCCTTGCGGCGGCCGATCGCCTCGGTCGGCTCGGCATGCCGCGCACGCGTATCGACCTGACGCCGGCGCCGGAGCGTCTCAGTGGCGAACGTGCCGTCGAGATCAGTGTGGCCCCGGGCGTGCCGGAGCGCTAGAAAACGCGGCCACGTCATGGGGTTCGCGATGTCCGACGCTGAGTTCTACCGCATACGCCGTCTGCCGCCCTACGTGTTCGCGGAAGTGAATACGATGAAGGCGCGCGCGCGGGCAGCCCACGAGGACGTCATCGATCTGGGTATGGGAAACCCCGATCAGCCGACGCCGGCGCATATCGTGGAGAAGCTCGTCGAGACAGCGCGCGATCCGCGCGCCCATCGCTATTCCGTCTCCAAGGGAATCCCCGGTCTGCGCCGTGCGCACGCTGCGTATTATGCCCGTCGCTTCGGCGTCGATCTCGATCCAGAGACCGAGACCATTGTGACGCTCGGGTCGAAGGAGGGCCTTGCGAATCTGGCGCAGGCGATCACCAGCCCGGGCGACATCATCCTCGTTCCAAATCCGAGCTACCCGATCCATCCCTACGGCTTCATCATGGCGGGCGCGTCGATCCGTCATTTGCCCATCGGGGCGAACGAGGATTTCCTGGCAAACCTCAAGCGCGCCGTCAAACACGCGGTGCCGACGCCCTTGGCGCTGGTTCTGTGTTTTCCATCAAATCCAACGGCACAGATCGTCGACCTCGAATTCTATCGTGAGATCGTGGCGTTCTGCCGCTTTCATAAGATCTGGATCCTCTCCGATCTCGCCTATGCTGAGATCTATTTCGATGCTCCGCCTCCGTCGATCCTGCAGATTCCCGGCGCACGCGACATCGCCATCGAGTTCACTTCGATGAGTAAGACCTATTCGATGCCGGGGTGGCGTGTCGGCTTCGCCGCGGGCAATCGAACGCTGGTCAGCGCGCTGGCGCGAATCAAGAGCTACCTTGATTACGGCGCCTTCACGCCGGTTCAGGTCGCTGCCGTGGCCGCGCTGAATGGACCCCAGGACTGTGTCGTCGATATCCGCGAGCTCTATCGCCAGAGACGCGACGCGCTCATCCAAGGCCTGGCCGCTGCCGGGTGGCAGGTGCCAAGCCCACCTGCGTCGATGTTCGCGTGGGCGCCGATCCCGGATCGTTTCCGCGATCTTGGATCGCTCGAGTTCTCCAAATTGTTGCTGCAGCGCGCCGGCGTGGCCGTGAGTCCTGGAATCGGTTTCGGCGAGTATGGCGATGGCCATGTCCGCCTTGCGCTGGTTGAGAACGTGCAGCGGATCCGCCAAGCGACTCGGGCGATCAAGGTCTTCCTGCAAGAAGCCGATGCTCTGCCAGAGCCGCCGACGCAGAAGCTGCGCCAATCCACGGGCGCCTCATGAGTGTGCCGCTCAAGATCGCGGTTGCCGGGCTGGGCGTCGTCGGGGGTGGACTTCTCAATCTGATCGCCGCGAATGCGGAGCCGATCGCGGCGCGGTGTGGGCGCTCGATCGTCGTCACCGCCGTGTCGGCGCGTGATCGTCACAAGGAGCGCGGCGTCTCGCTGGACGGACTCGCGTGGTACGACGATGCCGCGACGATGGCGCAGCATGCCGTGTGCGACGTGGTGGTCGAACTGATCGGCGGCGTGGACGGTATTGCTCGACGCGTTGTCGATATCGCGATCGCGCGTGGCAAGCACGTCGTGACGGCGAACAAGGCTTTGCTTGCGCATGCCGGCGTGGCTTTGGCACGTGAGTCCGAAGACCGCGGCGTCGTGCTCGCCTACGAGGCGGCCGTCGCTGGCGGCATCCCGATCATCAAGCTCCTGCGTGAAGGACTGGCGGCGAATCGCGCTCAGCGTGTCTACGGTATCCTCAATGGTACTTGTAACTTCATCCTCACCAACATGCGTCGCACGGGGCGGCCGTTTGAAGACGTGCTCGCTGAGGCGCAGAAGCTGGGTTATGCGGAAGCCGATCCGGGCTTCGACATCGACGGGATCGATGCGGCACACAAGCTTGCGATCCTCGCTGCCGTCGCGTTCGGTACGGAGGTCGACTTCAACGGCATCCATGTCCAAGGCATTCGCGACGTCGGGGCGCTCGACATCCAATTCGCTGGCGAGCTGGGTTACCGCATCAAACTGCTCGGTCTCGCGCGGATGACGGAGCAGGGGCTGGAGCAGCGTGTGCATCCTTGCATGGTGCCGCTGGAGACTCCGATCGCGCATGTCGAGGACGTCTTTAACGCCGTCGTCGTGGAAGGCGATTTCGTCGGTCGTGTGGTCAGCGAAGGGCGTGGCGCGGGCGCCGGGCCAACCGCGTCGGCAGTCGTCGCCGATCTCATGGATATCGCGCGCGGTCGGCGTGCCATGACCTTCGCGGTGCCGGCGTCGAAACTGACTCGGGTTCCGGCCGCCCCGATGGATCGTCACCGCGGCGCCTATTATATCCGGCTCATGGTGCGTGACCGACC
>JANNTF010000041.1:0-2270 GCA_031403455.1 Alphaproteobacteria bacterium
CGTTGCGGCACACCCAAGCTGGAACACCAACTTCGATCACATCCCTGTATCCCAGATGCTCGCGTGGCGGGGGCTGACGGGGCTTGAGGTTTACAACGGCCTGATCCACAAGCTGCCCGGCAGCGCGTACGCGGTGGACAAATGGGACCAACTACTGTCAGCGGGGCAACACGTTTGATCCTGATCGCGCCGGCGACCTTCATGTCCTCGAGCGCTTGGGGATCGATCGCGGCCGGCTCGGGGCTCGGCAGATGCACGAGCGCCTCGTGCGCATGCGCCGCATGCGGGAAGAGCGCTTCGTAGATCTTCTCCGCTCCCTCGTAGCAAAGATAGATGCCGCCGATCATCAGCAGCGGCGTGACCGCCCAGGGCGCAAAGAGGCTGAGCAGCAGGGCCGCCGGCAGCAGGATCAGCAGCTTGTTGCGCAGCGAGCCGATCGCGATCCGGCCGACGATCGGCAATTCGCGATGCGCGGCGAAGCCCACGACATATTGCGGCGTCACCGCGCCGTCATCGATGACCACGCCGGCGGCCTTCGTCCCCGCCTTGGCGGCCTGCCCGATCACGTCGTCGAGCGAGGCGGCCGCGACCCGCGCAAGCCCCGCGACATCATCGAGCAAGGCGATCAATCCGACGCTCATCGGCGGTCTCCGTTTCCTCTCAAGTGCACGCCCAGATGACACAAGAGACAGGGATACCGCCAGCAAAGGTCACGCGACGTTTGCCGTGGCGCCGACCAATCGCGGCGCGCTACTTCACGGCCTTGTCGAGCTTCTCGCCGATCCGTTCAAACGGACCGTCGTTCTTGGGTTCGAAAAACATGGCACCGGCGGCAACCGCACCAACGATGACCAAGGCAACGACTATGAACGTCCAGAGATTCGATCGCATCGCAAGGCCTCTCTCCATAACGATCAACGCACGAACAACGCGATGAGAATGATGATCGGGATGGGGATGCCGACCAGCCAAAGGAGAATTGAACGCATCGACCTGCCTCCGGTGAGTTGATCCTGCGCCAGCGCAGCTCGGCTGCCGCAAAGTCTCGATGATCAACGTCGTCGGTGAAGTCTGGTTCCCGGCCTTGATGCAAGTTTCAACGAAACAGGTCGAACAGATTGGGAATGCGCAGTCCAGGTCGCGTATCGCGCGAGGATTGGCTGGGTGCCTGACACGTGTCGGCGACACGCGGGCCTATCGCGGATGAGCCGGTGACCAGCGCCCCGAGGCCGGTGACCACGTCGCCGATCTCACCGACCAGCAGCCCCGGCGCGGAGAGCAAGCCACTGGCGACGCCGACCGCGGTGCCGATGACATCGGGCTCGACGACGGGCTGGCTCAGCGTTCCACGGATATTCGCAGGCGGCACGACGGACACCAGCGCGGCGACTTTCGGCTGCGGCTCGACGCGCAGATTGATCGCTTCGGTATCGAGATCGATGCGTCCCGCCACCCAGAGCGCCACGCGCGGCAAGTCGATCATCAGGCCGCGTGTCCGCGCCACGCCATCCTCGATCGTGAAGCGCCCCGCCGCGCAGTTCACCGCGATGGACGGGCCGAGCGGCAGCGCGCGATCGATGATGTTGAAGATCTGCAGCAACCCGAGTCGGTCGCTGAAAGCATTGCTCACACGCGCTCGACCGACCGATAGATCCGCCCGCCCGCCGAGGCTGGCCATGATGCTCTTGCCGCCGGAAATGCGCCCATGAAGATCGGCCTGGAGCACGGTCGCGCCGCCGCTGACGGTCGATCGTCCACGGGTCTCGCGAATCAACTCGCCAAGATCCACGCCGCGCGCTGTCAACTTCGCGGTGAACTCACCACGCGCATTCAGCTCTCCGGTCGCGGCGACGGCGCCGCTTGCCAATACGGCGCCGAACGCCGTCAGCGCGGCCTTGCCGTCCTTCACCGTCACCCGGCCATGGAGGTCGGTCAGCCGCACGCCCTCGGGCAGCGTCGCCGCTGCCGTGGACAGTTCGATTTCCGCCGTGAACCGATCGAGACCGAGACCGAGACCGGCCGATATCGGCACCTCCCTCTTCTCGGGCGACACCGCGCCGAACTCGAGGGCGGCGAGATCGAGCGCCGCCGCATGCAATGTGAGTTGGAGATCCGGAACTTCTCCCGCACGCACCGCGCCGACGCCCGTCACCGCGAGCGTGCCGAATTTCACATTCACATCCGTGAGACGCCAAGCCTCCGCCGGTGTCGCCGCCTGAACGCGCGCCGACAGCAGGAGCGGCTGAGCCGTGGAGATCGCCCGGACGCTG
>JANNTF010000042.1:0-6407 GCA_031403455.1 Alphaproteobacteria bacterium
CGCTCCCCCTCGGCGTGCTCATGGGATTGAATCGCCGGGCCGAGGAACTCGTCGATCCGATCGTCGAGATGTTGCGCCCGATCTCCGGCATCGCGTGGATCCCGCTGGCGCTGTTCCTGTTCGGCATCGGCCACAAGCTGCCGGTCTACATCATGTTCTACGCGGCGCTGTTTCCGATCCTGATCGGCACCATCGCCGGGGTGCGCGGGGTCGAGCGGCGCCTGATCGACGCCGCGCGCACGATGGGCGTGCCGATGACCCACATCGTGCGCCATGTCGTGCTCCCCGCGGCGACGCCGTCCATCCTGGTGTCGATGCGGCTGGGGGTCGCCTCGGCCTGGACGTCGGTGATTGCGGCGGAACTCGTCGGCGCGCCGAGCGGGCTCGGCTACGCGATCCAATGGTATCGCGACATGCTCGTCACGCCGCGCATGATGTCGTTCATCGTCATGGTCGGCGTGTCGGGGTTCGTCTGCGACGCGGTCTTGCGCCGGCTGCATCGCCGCCTGACGCCCTGGGCGCCGATGAGCGCGGTGCTGGCATGAGCGGACTCGTCCGCACATTGGCGCTGCCGGTTCTGCTGCTGCTGATCTGGGAGATCGGCACGGCCGTCATGGTGGAGCCCGGGCAGGCGCCGCGGCCGCTGCGCGTCGCGGTCGCCGGCCTTGGCTTGCTGCGCTCCGGTGATCTGCCCTGGGGGATCGTCCAGAGTCTCGGGCGCGTCTTCGCGGGATTCCTGGTCGCCGCGGGCGTGGCGATTCCCATCGGGCTCATGATGGGCGTGTCGCGCGCGATCGAGCGCAATCTCGATCCGCTGATCGAGAGTTTCCGGCCTGTCGCCGCGATCGCGATCCTGCCGCTCGCCATTCTCTGGTTCGGCACGGGCACGCCGGCGGCGGTGTTCATCGTCGCCTATGCGGCGTTCTTTCCGCTGATCATCAACACCATCGCCGGCGTGAAGCGGGTCGATCGCCGACTGGTCGATGCCGCGCGCACGATGGGTGTGGGGCGCTTCATCATCCTGCGCACCGTGATCGTGCCGGGCGCCCTGCCGCAGATCGGGGTCGGCCTGCGCCTGGCGCTCGGCGTCGCGTGGACCGCGATCATCGCGGCCGAGCTCGCCGTCGGGGCGAAATCCGGCGGCGGCGGCTCCGGGGGAGTCGGGCAGATGATGTTCGTCTTCTACGCCTACTCGATCGAGCTCAACTCGATCGTCGTGTGCATGCTGGCGGTCGGGCTGGTGGCGCTGTTCCTCGATCGTGGCCTGCGCCGGGCGTTGAGCCACGCGATGCCGTGGAGCCGCGCATGAGCGCGATCAAGCTGCGGCTCGAGAACATCGGCAAGAGCTTCACGCTCGCGGACAAGACGACGACGCAGGCGGTTCAGGATTTCTCGCTCGACATCCGCGTCGGCGAATTCCTCGTCATCGTCGGGCCCTCGGGCTGCGGCAAGACCACGATTCTCAACCTGCTCGCCGGGCTGGAGTCGGCCAGCGCCGGGAGGATGACGATCGACGACCGCGTGATCACCGGGCCGGGGGCCGAGCGCGGCGTGATGTTCCAGGACTACGCGCTGTTCCCCTGGCGCAGCGTGCGCGGGAACGTGGAGTTCGGCTTGCGGTTCGGCCCCGCGGGCGCCGGCATGTCCGTGGCCGAGCGCGACGCGCGGGTGCGCGCGACGATCGAGCTGGTCGGGCTCACGGGCGCGGAGAACAAATATCCGCATCAGCTCTCGGGCGGCATGCGTCAGCGCGTGGCGCTGGCCCGGTTGATCGCCAACGAGCCCGGCGTCCTGCTGATGGACGAACCACTGGCCGCGCTCGATGCGCAGACGCGCCTCATCCTGCAGGACGAGTTGCTGCGCGTCTGGGGCCAGGATCGCGCTGCGGCGTCGCGCCGGACGGTCGTGTTCATCACGCATGCCATCGACGAAGCGGTCTTCCTCGCCGATCGCGTCGCCGTGATGACCAGCAATCCGGGGCGACTCAAACAGGTCATCGATATCGATCTGCCGCGACCGCGCGGCGACGCCACGCGCGCCTCGGCGCGCTTCCATGCGCTGACCCAGCAGATCTGGGCGCTCATCCGCGCGGAAGCCTTCCGCGCGACCATCACCTGATCAAGGGAGGAATGCCATGTTGCAGCTGTCTCGTCGCGTGCTCCTGACCGCGAGCGCGTCCGTGCTCGCCGCGCCCGCCATCGTCGGCGCGCAATCGCGCCGTCAGGTCAAACTCTCGATCGGTCGCCAGCCCTGGGCGGCCGGCAATTCGCCGGTCACGCAGCACATGATCGACGCCAAGAGCTTCGAGCAGATGGCCGCCGCCGTCGGCTACGACCTTACGGTCGATTATCGCGACTATCCCTCGGCGCTGCCGATGGTCGAAGCGCTGCTCTCGGGCAATCTCGATTTCGGCATCTGGGGCAATACGCCGATCGTTCGTCTGATCGCGCAGGCGCAGCCGCTCGCGCTGCTCAGCGTCGGCGAGGGCCATCTGCGCTTCGTGATCGCGGTGCGCAAAGGATCGCCGATCCGCACCGTCACCGATCTGAAGGGTAAGACGGTCGGCGCATTGCTCGGCGGCGACCCCTACAACGCGTTGTCGCAGATCCTGAAATTCGAACTCGGCAACGGCGATCCGCGCGCGCATGGCATCACCGTCGTCAATACGCCGACCCAGGCGCAGGCCGCGTCGCTGCCGACGGGCATGGATGCGGCGATCGTGATCCATCCGGCCTATCTCAAGGCGAATGCGGAGCTCGGGACGACGGCGATCGTGAACTCCTTCGGCTACACCGAAGCGAACTACAAGGGGCCGGCGGGCGAGGGCGCCGGACATCTGCTCGCCTCGGCGAAGCAATCGCCGTTCTTTCCCGACGGCTATTACCTGCATCGCTCGTTCTGGATCGCGGCGCCGAAGACCATTCGCGACAACCCGCCGCTGACCGTCGCGTTCCTGATGGCGCAGCAGGATGCGGTGGCGAAACTCTCCGCGATGGACCCCGGCGCGGTCTCCGACCTCGCGAGCAAATACTGGGCCTTGCCGCGCCAACAGGGCGCCGAAGTCGTGAAGGACGAGGTGCTGTTCAAGCGCGGTTGGTGCTGGCCGACCGAAGGCGACGCGACCGCGATTCTCGAAGTGTCGAAATTCATGGTCGAGGGCCGGTTGATCGAGAAGCCGCTCGCCTGGCCGCAGCTGCGCGATGCGTTCCGGCTCGGCGCGCCCTTGCAGCAGGAGGCCTACGAGAAGAGCGGCCGCAAACCCGATGCGGGGGCTTTCGCGGCCACGGACGTCCAGGATCTGCGCGGCTTGCCGGTGTGGCAGCTCGACCAGTGGAAGGACCGGACGTGAGCGGCGTCGCGCCGCACCACCCCGGCGATCGCGCCTCCGCGCAATCGCCTGTCCCGCCTCATCCGAGGCGGGACGACTCGAGAAACCTAGTCGTCCCGCCTCGGATGAGGAGGGACAGGCCGCGAAGCGGCCAGGGCGGTGAGTCGCGACATCTCGAGGCGGGAGCAGCCGCATGACGAACGTAGGTTTCATCGGCCTCGGCACGATGGGCGGACCGATGGCGCGCAACGTGCTCAAGAAGGGTCACGCGCTGACGGTCTATGACGTCAATCCGAAAGCCGTTGCCGCCTTGGTCGCGGCCGGCGCGATCGCCGCCGCCTCGCCCAAGGCCGTCGCGCAAGCGAGCGAGGTGGTGATCACGATGCTGCCCGATGCGCCCGATGTGGAGCAGGCGGCGCGCGGCGCGACGGGGATCCTGGCCGGATTGAAGCCAGGCTCGATCTTCCTGGAGATGAGCACGATCGATCCCGACACCTCGCGGCGCCTCGGCCGCGAGGTGCGTGCGCAAGGATCGGACATGGTCGACAGCCCGGTGGGCAAGACGGCGGAACATGCGGTCAGCGGCACGTTGACGCTGATGGTCGGCGGTGATGCGCGCGCAGTCGCGCGCGTTCGCCCGATCCTCTATTGCATGGGCACCGATTTTTTCCATTGCGGCGAGCTCGGCGCGGGTCACGCCATGAAATGCGTCAACAATCTGCTGGCCACGACGCTGGTCGCCGTCAATTCCGAGATGCTCACCGCGGGCATGAAAGCGGGACTCACGCTGGAGGTGATGACAGCCGTGATGCAGAAGACGATGGCATGGAACAATCAGCTCGCGATCGCTTTCCCCGCGCGGCCGCTGCGCGGCGATTTCGAGGCGGGCTTCATGCTCAAGCTCGCGCACAAGGATTGCCGATTGGCGATGACCATGATCCACAACATGGGGCTCGCCGCGCCGGTGGGCGCCGCGACGCTTGCCGTTTGCCAGGAGGGCATCGATGCCGGGTACGCCACCAAGGATGTCGGCGTATTGCTGAAGCTGCGCGAGGATCTGGCGGGGTTGAAGGTGAGATCGGCGGCGAAATCATGAGCGACGCGTCATGGGACGCCGTGGTGCTGAACGTCGCGGACGACGTGGCGGTGGCGTTGCGCGATCTCGTCGCGGG
The DNA here is from genome assembly GCA_031403455.1 of Alphaproteobacteria bacterium. Lineage (GTDB taxonomy): Bacteria > Pseudomonadota > Alphaproteobacteria > CACIAM-22H2 > CACIAM-22H2 > CAIOSQ01. Next base: position 4,501 of record JANNTF010000042.1, read on the forward strand.
CGAGCGCGTGCGCATCAAGGCGGGCGCCGCCGTGGTCGAGCTTGCCGCGCTGGCCGATGTTCCGCTCGGCCACAAGCTCGCGCGTCGGGCGATCGCGGCCGGCGAGGTGGTGCGCAAATACGGCGAACCGATCGGCGGCGCGACGGCGTCCATCGCCGCGGGCGCGCATGTCCACGTGCATAATCTCGCGAGCCTGCGTGGGAAGCGCGGATCATGAGCCTGGAACCATCGGCGACACGCGCGCTGGGCCATAATCCGCTGCGGGTATCCGTGCTCGGCCTCGGCTGCGGACCCTTCGGCAATCTGATGCGCGAGGTCGGGGATGACGCGCTGCGCGCCACGACGGCCGCGGCGCGCGGCGCCGGCGTGAGCTATTTCGATACCGCACCCTTCTACGGGCACGGGCTTTCGGAGCATCGCATCGGCGAGTGCCTGCGTGGCGTGCCGCGCGACGGCTTCGTGCTGTCGACCAAGGTCGGCCGACTCCTGAAACCCAACGCTCGGGTCGAGGCCTCGGGGCCGTTCGCGCGCACGCTGCCGTTCGACATCGTCTACGATTATTCCCATGACGGCACGCTGCGCGCGATCGAGGATTCGCTGCAGCGTCTCGGCATGGCGCGCATCGATATCGTGCATATTCACGATGTGAACCGGAAATGGCAGGGCGACCTGCTGGAGCAGCGCTACGGGGAATCGATGGCCGGTTGCTATCGCGCGCTGGAGCGGTTGCGCAGCGAGGGCACGATCACCGCGATCGGCGTCGGCGTGAACGACGTCGAAATCCTGCTGCGCTATGCCAGTGACGGCGATTTCGACTGCTTCATGCTCGCGGGCCGCTACACGCTGCTGGACACCACCGCGCTGCCCAAGCTGATGCCGCTCTGCGCGCGCAAGCGCATCGGGATCCTGCTCGCGGCGCCGCTGAGTTCCGGCATCCTCGCGACCGGGGCGGTGACGGGCGCGACGCACTGGTACGCCGATGCGCCGCCGGAGATCATCGACCGGGTGCGGCGGATCGAAGCGGTCGGCGCGCGTCACCACGTGCCGCTGCAGGCCGCCGCGCTGCAATTCTCGCTCGCCCATCCCGCAATGGCGAGCGTCGTCGTCGGCATGCGCAGCGTCGGTGAGGTCACCGACGCGACGCGTGCGCTGCGCCACGCGATTCCGGCTGATTTCTGGCGCGAACTCCGTCATGAACATCTGGTCGACCCGGCAGCGCCGGTTCCGGCCTGAACGACAACAGGGGAGGAAACCATGCAACGCAGAACAGTCTTCGCGACGATCGGTGCCGCTGCGATCGCGCTCTCGGCGCTGGTCGCGAGCGCGCAGCAGACGACCATTACCTTCCGCTTCAACGATCCCGAGGCGCCGCAGATGCGCGCCGCGCTCGACGAGTTCGAGAAGCGCAATCCCGGCATCAAGGTCACGATGCAGCGCACGAGCTGGGGCGATGCCCAGCAGCAGTTCCTGCGCGAGGCCGCTGTCGGCACGGCGCCGGACGTGGCGCAAGTCGCTTTCGTCTGGCCGCGGTCCTTCGGTGGTGCCGGCGCGCTGCGCCCGCTCGACGATCTGATCACGCGTCCCGGACTCGGCGTCAAGGGATGGGACGATTTCTTCGCGCGCGATCTCGCGGTCGGTGCGGACGGCAAGGCCTATGCGGTGCCCTGGACGACCGACACCTTCGCAATGATGTGGAACAAGGATCTGTTCGCCGCCGCGGGCATCACCGAATTCCCTAGGGACTTCGGATCGCTGCGCGCCGCGAGCCAGGCCATCCACCAGAAGACAGGCAAGTCGGGCTGGGGCTTTCCCGCCGGCAGCTGCGGTACGCCGACGATCTGGTTCGTCCTGAACTTCTACTGGTGGTCGAAAGGCCCGGGCCTGATCGATCGCATGCCGGACGGCAA
>JANNTF010000043.1:0-2167 GCA_031403455.1 Alphaproteobacteria bacterium
CAATTCGCGCACGCGCGCCGTCACGCGGTCCTTGGTCGCGCCCCGTTCGACGAGACCGAAGCCGATATTCTCGGCGATCGTCATGTGCGGGAACAGGGCGTAGTCCTGGAACACCATGCCGATGCCGCGTCGCTGCGGCGGCACCGCGGTGACGTCGTCCTCGTCGATGAACACGCGGCCGGCGGAGGGCCGGATGAACCCGGCGATCATGCGTAGCGTCGTCGTCTTGCCGCAGCCGGACGGGCCGAGCAGCGTCAGGAACTCGCCTTCGCGAATGTCCAGGTCGAGACTCGCCACGGCGAGATGATCGCCGTAGCGCTTCTCGACGGCCTGGAGCCGGACGCGCGACATCAGGAACTCGCCGACGCGTCCCGTGTCAGCGCGCGATCATCCGGTTCCATTGATCGTTCCATTTGCTGAGGTCGACCTTCTCGGGATCGAGCCGCGCCATCTTGGCGATCCGCGCGGGGTCGAGCACCACGAGGTCCTTGATCACCGGGACCGTACCCAATCGCGCGAGCGCGTCGCGGTTGACCGGCACGGTGCCGGTCTTGACCGCCATCTGGTACTGCACTTCGGTGGAGAGCACGGTGTTGATGTAGAACTCGGCCGCTTCCTTGACGCGGCTGCCGCGCACCACGCCGATCCAGCCATCCTTGAGCATGCCGACATGCGCGCCGATCTGCGCCGGCACCGTCATCACGGGCACGCCGGCATAGGCGGTGCGCACCGCCCACCCCGCATGCGCGACGGCGACCCAGATGTCGCCCGACTTGAACTGTGTGATCACGTCGCCGCCGGCCTTCCAGAACTTGACGCCGGGGATGCTCTTGATCAGCTGCAATCCGGGCTCGATGTTCGTCTCGCTGCCGCCGGCGCTGAGCGCGAAGGCGCCGAGGCCTTCGATGCCGCCGCCCGACGAGATGTCCGGGATCATGACGCGGCCGGCGAGCGCGGGGTTGCGCAGATCCGCCAGGGATTTGGGCGCGTCGAGCTTGAGCTCGCGGAATTTCTCGATGTTGTAGAAGATCATCTCCTGGGTGATCCAGGTCGCGACCATCGTCGGCTGCAGCAGATCGGCCCCGATCATGCGGGCATTGGGCACATTCGCGCTGTCGAGCGGCTGCAGCATGGCGCGGCCGTTGATCTCCGGCACCATCGAACCGAGAATCTCGAACGCGTCCATCGGCGCCTCGCGACCACGCGCCGCGACGATGCGTGCGAAATTCTCCTGCGGGCTGCCGATCACGAACTCGACTTTCGCGCCCAGCGCCTCGAGCTCGGCGGCCGCGTGCTCCTTCAGGGCATCGCGGTTGGTGCCGCCCCAGGTGCCGATACGCAGCGTCACGCCATCGAAGCGTTTGGCGCCTTGCGCGCTGGCGGCGAAGGGCATGGCGGCGGCGGTGCTCAGGAGAAGCTTGCGGCGGGTGGTGATCATGGACATGGGAGCCTCGATGGTTGGGGCGGGGTAGCGCGGGCGCGTGATCATGAGCCGCCCGAGCGGAGCAGGGAATCAAAACCGATGAAACGTTTGGTGGCGAACACGAGAATCACCGCGAAGCCGGTCACCAGCGAGGCCGACGCGAGGCTGGCCGGCGAGAAGTCATTCTCCATCGCCTGAAACAACTCGACGGGATAGGTGACGAGGCCGGGGCGCGAGAGGAACAAGGCCACCGGCACATCGACGAAGGAGACGATGAACGCATAGAGCGCGCCGGTCAGGATCCCCGGGCGGATCATCGGCAGAGTCACGCGCCGCAGCGTGCGCCAGGGCGACGCGCCGAGCGACAAGGCGGCCTCCTCGAGCCGTGCGTTGAAGCGGTCCAGCACCGCGCCGGTCGAGCCGATCACGAACGGCGTGGCGAGGAAGAGATGCCCGAGGAACATGCCCGCGATGGTGCCCTGGAGCGCCAGCCCCAGCCATTCGTCGACGACGTAATAGAGCTGCAGAAAGGCGATGCCGACGACGACATGCGGGATCTGCAGCGGCGCGCGCAGCATGGCGGCCGCGATGCCGTGGCCCGGGAAGCGCGCGCGCGATAGCCCGAAAGCGGCGGGGATTCCGATCACGCAGGCGCCGATCGCCGTCGCCAGCGCCAGCGCGAAACTCAAGCCCAGCGCGGTGAACTGGCTCGCGGGAATACGGCGATACCAGTCGAGCGTCCAG
>JANNTF010000044.1:0-1958 GCA_031403455.1 Alphaproteobacteria bacterium
GAAGATCCCGACCTGGCCTGCGCCGATCGTCAGCGGCCCGGCGCTCTTGAACCACCATTGGAGCGCGGCGCCGAGCTTCTTCACCGGGCTGCGCGCCAGATCGTTGAAGGTGATCGGCAGCGGACAGCGATAGACGAAGCGCACCTGGAAATGATCCTGCAGGCACGCGCCCACACCGGGCAGATCGTGGACGATCTCGACGCCCCGGCGCTTGAGCAATTCCGCGGGTCCGATGCCGGAGAGCTGCAGCACATGCGGCGAGTTGATCGCGCCGCCGGCCATCACGACCTCGCCGCGCGCCATCGCGATCCGCTCGGCGCCGCCCTTCAGATAGGCCACACCGATCGCGCGCTTGCCCTCGACCACGACCCGCGATGCGAGCGCGTCGGTCTCGACCTTGAGATTCGCGCGACGACGCACCGGCCGCAGATATGCGTTGGCCGTACTGGCGCGCCAGCCGTTGCGAACCGTCAGCTGGTAATAGCCGACGCCTTCCTGGGTCGCGCCGTTGAAATCATCGTTGCGCGGAATTCCCGCCGCCTCGGCCGCCGCGATGAAGGCCTCGCAGATCGGATGCTGCAGACGCAGATTGGTCACGCCAAGCGGTCCGCCCGTGCCATGGAAAGCATCGGCACCACGCTCCTGATCCTCGGCTTTCTTGAAGTACGGCAGGACATCATTGTAGCTCCAGCCGGCATTGCCGAGCTGGCGCCAGTGATCGAAATCCTCCGCCTGGCCGCGGATGTAGACGAGACCGTTGATCGAGCTCGAGCCGCCAAGGACCTTGCCGCGGGGCCACACGACCTGCCGCCCGTCGATACCCGGGTCGGCCTCGGTCTTGAAGCCCCAGCTCAGCTTCGAATGCATGGTGCGGAAATAGCCGACCGGAATATGGAGCCAGGGATTGCTGTCTTCCGGCCCGGCCTCCAGGAGCAAGACGCGATGGCGCGGATCGGCCGAGAGCCGATTGGCCAGGACGCAGCCTGCGGAACCGGCCCCGACGACGATGAAGTCGAATTCTTCGCTGCTCATGAAATCCCCTGACGCCGCGCAGTGTATGGAGTGCGCGCCGTCGGCGTCAAAAACCCAGGGGGCCACCCACCGTTTCTCTTGCACATCCGCGAGCGCGCTCTAAGATTTCGCTCACCTGACGAGTCAGGGGTCGGAGCGTGTTCACGCTGCGGCGTCTCCACAACGGCGGTTTCAGGCGCAATTGCAGCGCCCCGCCTCATCGAAAGGAGGTGATCCAGTGCGTAGAGGATTATTGTTCGTGGCCGGTGCACTGATGGTCGTTTCGGCGGCAGCTCCCGCTTTCGCTGAAGGTGGGTGTGCGTGGTCAACGAAGCAGAATGTGTCGGTCGAGGCGCCAAAAAGCTCAGTGCCGGCGACGACGGCGTCGTCAGGGTCGACCACCCTGCCGTCTTCGGGCATGCAATCGGGCGGCTAAGCCGGCCTCGACTCAACACCTGCATCTATAGTCCCTAACGGAACCCGTCGGGCGTCATGCCCGGCGGGTTTTTTCTTTGGGCGATTGCTGGGGGCGATCGACGACAAAGTTAACGCGAGTTTAGAGATGGTTTCGGTCGGCCGCGCGTAAGCTGTTCGCTACGGGGCCTGACTTGCGCAGGATTTCGCGGGGCTATCCGTGGAAGTCAGAGATAGCGCGAGCCCTCATGCGCGGAACACACCAGCTGGACAGCTCCCTCGACGATGACTTCATGCGACAAACGGCTACCGGGGACGCCGCGGCGTTCACTCAGCTGGTCGCGCGCCACTCGCGTCGCAGCGCGGCGCTGGCGGCGCGGCTGATGGGCAATCGCGGCGAGGCGGAGGACATCGTGCAGGAGGCATTCACCCGACTCTGGCTCAAGGCCAGGGAGTGGCAGCCCGGCGGCGCGCAGGTCTCGACATGGCTCTACCGCGTGGTGGTCAATCTCTGCCTCGACCGCAAGCGCAAG
>JANNTF010000045.1:0-5697 GCA_031403455.1 Alphaproteobacteria bacterium
AAAACGATGTCGGCCATCTGTGCACGGTCAAGCTCGCCGTCTGGTGTTATCACCGTTTGCCCGAACTCGACAGCAATCCATGCCCAGCCGCGCGCGGCGATACATCGGCAGGTTGGTCACGTCGACGCCGTCGAGGTGGATGGATCCGACATCGGGCATGACGAGGCCGGTGATCATGTAGAAGCATGTTGTCTTGCCGGCGCCGTTCGGACCGAGCAGCCCGACAGCCTCGCCGCGCCGCACCGAGAGATTGACGTCGCGCACGACGGGTCGCTTTTTGAACTGCTTCCCGATATTTCGTGCGACCAGGCCGGGATTATTGGCGACGAGCTGCGGACCGGTGGTCGGGATGGGTGCGGGTTTGGTCATCGGCGTACCGGCCCTTCGCTTTTCTTCTCGGGAACGAAGAGGCCGCGCACGCAGGACGAGCCCGCACCGGGCCTGCATCCGAGCTTGTACAATCCGCTGTTGAGATTGATCTCCAGGAAGTCACCATTGGCCTGATTGCGGCCGCGCGTGAGCTTCACATTCCCGGTGAGCAGCGCGATCCCGGTCTTGGCGTTGTAGACCGCCTTCTCGCCCTGCGCGATATCGGTCGGAGTCGAGACGATGACGTTGCCGAAAGCCTCGACGCGGTCGAGATTCTGGGCAGCACCCCCAGTGTCGGGCAACGGCGAGCGTGCGGCCTGGCGCTGCGGCTGGGCCGGCGTCGCGACCGGCTGTGCACCAGCATTGCGTGCCGGGCGCGCCGCAGCCGCGCTGGTCGGCTGGTCGAAATAGGCCGCCAGCGTGTCGCCGCCGATGCGCTTGCCGTCGGTGGTCGTGATCACCGCATTGCCGCGCGCGACGGCCAAGCGCTTCAGCTCCCAATACTCGAGGCTGTCGCGCGCGGTGATCTCCTGCTCGGGCGTCGTGATCTTCATGTTCTTGCCCGTGAGGACGATGACGCCGGTGTCGACGTCGTAGACGCCGTCGTCGCCGACAGCACGCTGCGTGGGCGTGGACACGCGCACGGAGCCATTCGCGGTGTAGCGGTAGATCTGGGTGCCGCCGCCCTCGGGCTCGCGATACAGCGCGGTCAGGGTGTCCGCTTCGACTGTCTTGTCGCCTTGCGTCACCTTCGCGGCGCCACGCGCGACATAGCGCAGATTCTCACGGTCCCATTCGATGCCATCGCGGGCGACGATCTCGATGGGCTGCGAGTTGTCGGCTCCCTGGATCTGCGTTGTCGCGCCGGGAGTCGGTGGCGTCTGCGCCACGCCCGCGAGGCTCGCAAGCATGAGCAGGCCTGATGCGATCGGGGCGACGCGCCTCACTTCAGCAATCCTTTCGAGCCACGTTCGCTTCCTTGAGGATAGAGAACGATGCGCGACTGGCCGGTGAGGAAGATCCGCTCTCCCTTCGCCTCCAGGCGAAACCCTTGCCCGGACAATTCGAGGTCGGCGCCTTGACCACGAACCGGCTTGTCGCCCTCGGCATCGCCGGGCGTGAAGAAGACGCGCGCCTGCTCGGTCCGCAGCTCGTAGCCGCGATCGTGGAAGAGCGTCACGCCGCCTTCGAGATCCAGCGAGCCGCGCTCCTTGTCGTAGACGCCGTGATCGGCTTCGAGGGCGATCCAGGACCCGTTCTTCAACGTGATGTCGCCCTTCGGCTCGGCGAGGTCGGTGAGCCGACCGCCACCCGCGGCCTGCGACGCCATCCGGGCGGTGACGGTGAAGGGCTGGCGCTGCGCGTCGACCCCGACGAAGCGCGGCATCTCCATCTTGAGATTCTCGAGATCCTCCGGCTTCACGACCACTTTCGGGATCGCGAAGCGCTGCTCCTGCGCATTGAAGCGCGGCCACAGCAGCACCAGCAGGACCAGCCCCACGGCCGTCGCCGGCAGCACGATCTTCAAGAGCAGAACGACATGGCTGTAGATCGCGTTGTGGTGACGCGCGAGACGCGGCGTGAACCGCGCCAGTCGCTCTCCCACCTGCCGCGAGGGACCGCCGGGTCGCTGGGCCAGCTCGGCGTTCATGCGACCCCGGCGCGGAGAATGTCGTGCATGCGGATGATGCCGATCGGCATCTGGTCCTCGACCACGACCAGCTGGGTCACCTTGCGTTCGTTCATGATGCCGAGCGCTTCGACGGCCAGGGCCGCGGGCCGGATGATCTTGGGCGCCTGGTTCATGATCTGCTCGACCTGGCGGTGCAGCAGGTGCTCGCTCATGTGACGGCGCAGATCGCCGTCCGTGATGATGCCGGCGACCCGACCGTCTGCATCGATCACGATGGCGCAGCCGAACGTCTTTTCCGTCATCAGGATCAGCGCCTCGCGCATGCTCGCGCCGAGGGCGATCAGCGGCATCTCCTCGCCGGAATGCATCAACGCGCCAACGCGCAGCAATTGCTTGCCGAGCTTTCCGCCCGGATGCAGCACGCGGAAATGATCCGCCGTGAAACCCTTGCGTTCCAGCAATGCGACCGCGAGCGCGTCGCCCAGCGCCAGCATCAAGGTCGTCGACGTTGTCGGGGCGAGGCCCATCGGACAGGCCTCGGCCACGGGTGGCAAAGTCAGCGCCACATCGGCCATCTGCGCGAGCGTGGAGTTCGCGCCGGCCGTGATCGCGATCAACGGGATGGCGAAGCGCTTGGCATGAGCGAGCAGGTCGGCGAGCTCCGACGTCTCGCCGGAGTTCGACAAAGCCAACACGGCGTCCATGGCTGTGATCATGCCGAGATCGCCGTGGCTCGCCTCGGCGGGGTGTACGAATTGCGCGGGTGTTCCCGTCGAAGCGAGGGTCGCCGCGATCTTGCGTGCGACATGGCCGGACTTGCCCATGCCGCTGACGATCACGCGACCTTGTGTCTTGCGCAGCAGATCGATCGCCCCGGTGAAGCGCTCGTCGAGGCTCGCGGCCAGTGCGCGCAGAGCGTCGGCCTCCAAACCGAGCACGCGCCGCGCCGCGACAAGGTCGCCGCCGGGGTCAATAGTCGGCATCACGAGGCGAGAGGCCAAGACGGGTCCCATCGGGTTCAAGGCGAAGGCGCGGCAGGGATCGGCACAGCTATCTGGCGCCGAGTCGCAGACACGAACCTAAACTGGCCCTTACATTGCTCATCAGCAAGAAATATGCCGAGCGCCGGGTTAACAATCAACCAACCCCCAGGCTCATGCGATCAACGGGTTAACGCCAACCGTCGGCCGGCTCTCGCTGGCTCAATGCGCAAAGAAATCCGTGTCCGCCCAGCCCAGGAGATCCAGCTCCGCGCGAACCGGCAGGCAGCGAAACACCGCCATGGCGAGGTCCATACGCCCTTCGCGGGTCAACATCTCGTCGAGGCGAGTCCGGAGCGCGTGCAGATGCAGGACGTCGGTGGCGGCGTATTTGAGCTGCGCGGCGGTCAACGCCCCCGCGCCCCAATCCGAACTCTGCTGCTCCTTGCTGAGTTCGATGCTGAGCACGTCGCGGACGAGATCCTTGAGGCCGTGTTTGTCGGTGAATGTGCGGGCGAGGCGCGACGCCATTTTGGTGCAATAGATCGGGCCCGTCATCACGCCGAGATGATGCTTCAGCGCAGCGAGGTCGAAGCGCGCGAAATGGAAGATCTTCAGCGTGGCGGGGTCGACGAGCAGCGCCCTGAGCCGGGGCGCTTCGTAGCGGCCCTGCGCGAAGCGCACCAGATGGGCGCTGCCGTTGCCGTCCGACATCTGAACGACGCAAAGCCGATCGCGCAGCGGGTTCAACCCCATCGTTTCGGTGTCGATCGCGATCGCCGGCCCGAATTTGACGTGCGCAGGCAGATCGCCTTCATGCAGTTCGATCGTCATGTGTTTCCCTGAACATATTCGGGCGGAACATGTTCCCGTTGAACCAGGTCCGCCGGCGCTCCGAAGAGCCACCGGCGGCCTGTCGCGGTTGTACTTGGTGCCCGAGAGAAGACTCGAACTTCCACGACCTTGCGGTCACTAGAACCTGAATCTAGCGCGTCTACCAATTCCGCCACCCGGGCCCGCGCTCGCTCGCGACATGCCCGAAGGCCGTCGAAGCGGCGATGTCAGTAGCCAAGCCGCGGCGTGGCGTCAATGCAATGTCGCCGTCGCCGCGGCATTGTTGGGGAGTCCGGCCGCCCGATGGCTGATCTTGACCGTTCCAATGAAGCGTTTAGGTCTATAAGCGGCAAACCTGTCATTTCAAAACCTTCGAGTGGAGCAGTCATGACCATGGCTTCGCGCAGAACCACTGTTTTCGGCGGCTCGGGCTTCATCGGGCGGTATGTCGTGAAACGGCTGGCAGCGCGGGGCGATGTCGTCCGCGTCGCGGTGCGCGACCCGGTCGCGGCGGCTTTCTTGAAGCCGATGGGGGCGGTCGGCCAGATCGTTCCGATGCGCGTCAACATCACGGATGCGGCGGCCGTGGCGGAGTCGGTGCGCGGCTGCGACGTGGTCATCAATCTCGTCGGGATTCTCTACGAAAGCGGCACGCAAAGCTTTGCGGCGATCCAGGGCGAGGGCCCCGAATTGATCGCCGCCGCGGCGAAGGCGGCTGGGGTGGCCGAGTTCGTCCACGTATCGGCAATCGGTGCGGACGCGGCCTCGCCATCCATCTACGCCCGCACCAAGGCGATGGGGGAGGCCGGTGTGCGACGCCATTTTCCCGCCGCGCCGATCTTGCGCCCTTCGATCGTGTTCGGACCCGAGGACGGCTTTTTCAATCGCTTTGCCGCGATGGCGCAGCTGGCGCCGGGCTTGCCGCTGATCGGCGGCGGCACAACCAAGTTCCAACCGGTTTTTGTCGGTGATGTTGCCGAAGCAATCCTGCGCGTGATCGGGAACCCCGCGGCACGAGGCAAGATCGTCGAACTCGGGGGCCCGCGTGTCGCCAGTTTCCGCGAGCTGATGGAGTTCATGTTTCGCACCACCGGACGGCGGCGTGCGCTGATCCCCCTGCCATTCGGTCTCGCAACCGCCATGGCGGCCGTGCTGGAGAAGCTCCCGATGCCGCTGCTGACGCGCGATCAGGTCGCCTTGTTGCGGCACGACAACGTGGTGTCGCCAGGGGCCGCCGATCTGCGCAGTCTCGCGATCGAGCCGACCGCGATGGAAGCCGTGGTGCCGCAATATCTCGAAATCTTTCGCCGTGGCGGCCGCTATGCCGCTAGCCGCTTTGCCTGATTGGGCCGCTAGGGCTCGTACGCTGACCTAAATCATCCTCGAGGCCAGGATTTCGAGAGAGCAATCGAGAAGTTGCCACAGCCTTCCCCAAATTAGTTGCCTTGAGTTGTCCCAAGCGTCAGTTTTGACTCCGCTTCTGTCGCGTCGCTGCCGTATAGACGGGTCGCGACAGAGGGAACGGCCGGCAGTGGTGGTAGAGCCGGTGTCACGAGGGGCCGAGAACGATGGCGACGACACCGAAGATGCTGCGGTTCGTGTCGGTCGGGCAGCAAATGCCGGCCAAGCGCAAGGCGACGGATCGCCGCCAGGATTTCGCGGAGATCTACAGCGCGTTCCCGCCTTCGAGGGCGGCCGAGCAGGCCGGGCGCTGCTCGCAATGCGGCGTGCCGTTCTGTCAGGTGCATTGCCCGTTGCACAACAACATCCCGGATTGGTTGAAGCTCACCGCCGAGGGGCGGCTCGAGGAGGCCTACGAACTCGCACAGGCGACCAACAGCTTCCCCGAGATCTGCGGCCGGATCTGCCCGCAGGATCGGC
>JANNTF010000046.1:0-1714 GCA_031403455.1 Alphaproteobacteria bacterium
GCGCGAGCGAGGCCTACCTGATCGAGAACGGGAAGATCGGCCCCGCGGTCAAGGGCGCGATGCTGATCGGCAACGGGCCCGAGGCGCTCAAGCACGTGACGATGGTCGGCGACGACGCCGCGCTCGACCCCGGCATCGGCACCTGCGGCAAGGACGGCCAGGGCGTGCCGGTCGGCGTCGGCCAGCCGACCCTTCTCCTCGACCGGCTGACCGTAGGCGGCACCGCGGCCTGACCGCCGATCCGGGATTCGCCGCGGAGAGCGCGGAGACGCAGAGAGGGAAAGCCGGTTCCGGACCATGTTTTCCGGCAACGGGACAGGCGGCATCGCGGCGGGGATGCGGCTCGACCTCGCCGATCGCAGCGGCGCCCTGCCGCTCGCGCGCGCGGCTTAGCGCCGATGGTGGCGATCCTGGGGCGCGCCGGGGCGCGCTGGATCGCCGACGCGCCGACGCCGTTCGGGTCCTCGTCGGCACGCGCTCCACCGCTCGACCGCCGCCACCTCGCGCCGAAGCGATCGCGGGCTTGACCTGCATCGCGACGCCCGGAAAGATGTCATATCAAGTTGTCTTCGACGGCAATGCGAGAGGGGGCGAGTTCGCGGTCGGGCGGGGGCCAGGTCATCGTCGGGAGCTGCATCGTCAGGGACTTCATCTTGAGGCTCGTCGGATGCGCCAGGTCCCGAACGCGCCCGGTGCCGCTCGCTGCGCTCGGACAGCCGATGCCTCGTGCAACAAGCATAGCGCAACAAGCATCGTGTAACGGCCAAACGGGAGGAACCGCATCATGACCCAAGGAAAGAGCAGTTCGCGCGGACATCGCGCGCTCACGCGGCGCGGCGTTCTCGGTGCGACGGCGGCCATCGGCGCCACGGCGCCGCTCGCCTTCCCGGCGATCGCGCAGAGCGCGCTGAAGGGCACCAAGCTCACCATCCTCGCCGGCAGCTGGTACGTGCCCGAATGCAACGCCCAGCTCGATCAACTGGCCGCCGAGATCGGACGCGACACCGGCATGGAGGTGCGCATCGAGCGCTTCGCCAGCGACGAACTCAGAACCAAGACGGCGGCCGTCGTCGGCAGCGGGCGCGGCGCGGATATGGCCGTCGGCGTGGAGTTCGACACCTATGTCTATGCGTCCAAGCTGAATGACGTGACCGATCTGGCCAATGAGATCGGCAAGAACTACGGCGGATGGCTGGATGCCGGCAAGGCGGCCTCGGTCGTCGGCGGTCGATGGAAGAGCCTGTGCATCGGCCAGGCGCCGGCCGCATGGAACTACCGGACCGATCAGTTCGCGGCCGTCGGCCTGAACGCCTTCCCCAACACGTTTGACGACCTGCTGAAGGCCGCCAGGCTGCTGCATGCCAAGGGCACGCCGATCGGCATGACGCTCGGCCATGCCTCCGGCGACGGGCGCTCGACCAATTACCCGGTTCTCTGGGCCTTCGGCGGCAAGGAGTTCGACGCCGACGGCAAGACCGTCGCGATCAATTCGCCGGGTACGCTCAAAGCGGTCGAGTGGTACGCGGAGATCTACAAGTACTTCATCCCCGGCACGACGGCGTGGCTCGATCCCGACAACAACCAGGCGTTCCTGGCCGGCAAGGTCTCGGCGACCGTGAACGTCAACACGATCTATCTCGCGTCGCGCAATGCCGCGGCGACGGATCCGGCGCGCAAATTCATGATCGAGAACATGGATCACGGGCTGTGGCCG
>JANNTF010000047.1:0-11931 GCA_031403455.1 Alphaproteobacteria bacterium
GCTTCGATGGCGAAGACGTTCGGGCTTGAAGTGCACGGGATCGGACCGGCGGAGATCCGCAAGAAATGGCCGCTGCTCAATGTCGACGATGTCGTCGGCGGCGTCTTCCTGCCCAATGATGGGCAGACCAATCCGATCGACACGACGATGGCGCTCGCCAAGGGCGCCACCATGGGTGGCGCGCGGATCTTCGAGAATCAACCCGTGCGCTCGATCAAGTCGAATGGCCGGCGCGCGACCGGTGTCGTGACCGATCACGGCGAGATCGACGCGGAGTATGTCGTGCTGGCGACCGGCATGTGGTCGCGTGCGCTCGCGCGTGGCTGCGGCGTCGATCTGCCGCTCCAGGCCTGCGAGCATTTCTACATCGTCACGGAGAATTTCCCCGGGCTGACGCCGGATCTGCCCGTGCTGCGCGATCCCGACCATTGCGCGTATTTCAAGGAGGATGCCGGCAAGCTGCTGCTCGGTGCCTTCGAGCCGCATGCCAAGCCCTGGGCCGTGGACGGCATTCCCGAGGATTTCGAGTTCGGCGAACTGCCCGAGGATCTCGAGCATTTCACGCCCATCCTCGAAGCGGCGATGAAGCGGCTGCCGGCGTTGGAACGCGTGGGCATCCGGAAATTCTTCAACGGTCCGGAGAGTTTCACGCCCGATGTGCGCTACATGCTCGGCGAAACGCCGGAGCTCGCGCATCTCTTCGTCGCGACGGGTTTCAATTCGATCGGGATCCAATCCGCGGGCGGCGCCGGCAAGGTGCTGGCGGAGTGGATCGTCGGAGGTCATCCGCCGATGGATCTCTGGGATGTCGATGTCCGACGCATGCAGCCCTTCCAGAGCGGCGCGGCGTATCTCACGGAGCGCGTCACGGAATCGCTGGGCCTGCTCTACGCGATGCACTGGCCCTATCGTCAATACGAGACGTCGCGTGGCATGCGCCTCTCGCCTTTCTATGAGCGGCTCAAGGCGCGCGGCGCGTGCTTCGGAGAGGCCGCGGGCTGGGAACGCCCGAACTGGTTCGCTCCGCCCGGCGTCGCGCCCGTCTATCGCTACAGCTACAAGCGGCAGAACTGGTTCGAGCATGCGGCGGCCGAGCACAAGGCGGTGCGTGAGGCCGTGGCGATGTTCGACATGACCTCCTTCGCCAAGTTCCTGGTTCAAGGTCGCGATGCGGAAGCGGTGCTGCAGCGGCTCTGCGCCAACGATGTGGGCGTGGCGATCGGGCGCGTCGTCTACACGCAATGGCTCAATGAGCGCGGCGGCATCGAAGCCGATCTCACCGTCACCCGCATCGCCGAGACGTCCTTCCTGATCGTGACGGCGGGCGCCACGGGCCGGCGTGACTTCGGATGGCTTTGCCGCAGCATTCCCGACGGCGCGCAGGCGATCGCGACGGAGATCACGTCCAGCCTCGCCGTGCTCAGCGTGATGGGGCCGCAATCACGAACGCTGCTCACGCGGCTCAGCGGCGAGGATCTCTCGAACCTGGCCTTCTCCTTCGGTACATCGCGCGAGATCACCATCGCGCGGGCTCGGCTGCGTGCCTCGCGCATCACCTATGTCGGCGAACTGGGTTGGGAGCTCTACATCCCGACCGAGTTCGCGGGTGGCGTCTTCGATGCCATCGTTGCCGCGGGTGATGCGGTCGGCCTGCGTCTCGCCGGCATGCACGCGATGGACTCATGCCGCATGGAGAAGGCGTATCGGCACTGGGGTCACGACATCTCCGACGAGGACACGCCGCTCGAGGCGGGACTGATGTTCGCGGTCAAGCTCGGCAAGCCCGGCGGGTTCGTCGGTCGCGATGCCCTGCTGCGCCAGGCCGATCGGCCCCGCACCAAACGCCTCGTCCAGTTCGCGCTGCGTGATCCCGAGCCCTTGCTCTATCACAACGAGCCGATCTGGAAGGTCGGTCGCATCGTCGGGCGCACCAGTTCGGGCGCCTATGGCCATCATCTGGGCCACGCGGTTGCGCTCGGCTACGTCGCGCATCCCGACGGGGTGGACGCGGATTTCATCGCCTCAGGCGGCTTCGAGCTCGAGGTCGCGGGCGCGCGGTTCCCGGCGACCGCGAGCCTCACGCCGCTCTACGATCCGACGAGCGCGCGCGTCCGGAGTTAGACCCATGACCGACATGCAGGCGATTCCGCAGCTCGATATCCAAGCGTTGTTCGGCCCCGCCGGCGCGCAGCGTGATGCGAGCGATCGCGCGATCATCGACGCCGCGACGCGCTCCGGCTTCATGACGGTCACGGGCCTGCCCGTCGATGTGAAGCTGGACGCGGTCACGTTGCGCCAGCTGTTCGGCATCTTCGACCTGTCACAGGCCGAACAGCGCAAGCTCTGGCGGCACAAATTCGACCCGCGCCAGCGCAATGTCTATCGCGGCTATTTCCCCAAACAGGTCGGCACCGTGACGTGCAAGGAAGGGATCGATCTCGGTCCGGATTGCGCCCATGGCGCTGCGGCGATCGATCCCAGCGATCCGTTGCGCGAGGCGACGCCGCTGCCGGAAGAAATCGTGCTGCCGGGATGGCGGACCGGCGTGAGCGCGTATTATCGCGGCATGGAGCGCATCGCGCGCGCGGTGATGCGATCGATCGCACGTGGTCTCGGCCTCGAGGAAACGCGCTTCGATGCCGCCTTTGCCGGCGGCATCTCGACCCTGCGGCTGCTGCATTACCCGCCGCGGCTGCCGGCCGAGCTGGCGGCGATCACGGATCCGGCGTTATGGACCGTGCATGCCGGTCGGCGATACTGCGTTTCGGGCGCAGCGCATGTCGATACCGGCTTCGTGACGCTGCTCGCGCAGGATGGCGTCGCGGGGCTGCAGGCGCGCGCGCATGACGGCAGTTGGAACGATGTGCCGCCGCGCGAGGGAACCCTCGCTGTCAATTTCGGTCATGTGCTGGAGCGCTGGACCGGTGGGCGCATCAAGGCGACGCAGCATCGCGTGATCGGGACCGGCACATCGCGGCACTCCGTGCCGTTCTTCTATGAGCCGCGGGTCGATGCCGAGATCGCGCCGCTCGATCTGCCCGGCATCGAACCCTTCGCGCCATTCCTCTATGGCGACCATCTCTGGTCGGTCATGACGAAATTCGTCGAGTTCCAGGGCATGGAGGATTTGCGCCAGCCGCGGCGCCACTCGAACGGTGCTGTCGGTGGTTAGTCCAGGCTCATGACCGCATCTGGTTCAGCAGATCTTCCGCGGCCGTGATCGTGGCCCGCGCCTCGCGGGCGCGTTCGGCGCCGGCGTGGTGCGCTGGCGTGACTTCGGCCGCGTGGCCGTCTTGCGGCACGTAGCCGATGACGCGTCGCGTCGCGTCGAGGTCCCAGCGCATGCCGGGATTGGCCGACATCAGATTGAGCACGGCGAAACGCACCGTCTCCGGCGCCATGACGGCTTTCTCGAAGCCCTGCGCGAGATCGCGATTGGAGAGCCACATCGCCTGTCCCCAATCGCCCCAGCCCATATGCGGTCCCGGCAGGTTCTCGCCGCGTTGGCAGTAGCCGATCCGGAAGCAGATCGCGGACATGCCCCAGCGCTCGCTATAGGAACGCCCGAGACGCTCGCCGAACAGCTTCGACGCGCCGTAGGGATTGACGGGATAGGGATCGCGCTCGGTGGGCAGATCGCCATCGCCGAATCGGTGGCCGGCCATCGTCCAGTTCGAGCTCGCGAAGACGACGCGCTTCGCGCCGCCGCGCGCCGCCGCCTCGTAGACGTTCAGGGTCAGATCCACGTTCAGGCGCGTGATCTTTTGCCACGATGCTGCAGGGCTCGGTTCGCCGGCGAGGAGAATGACCGCATCGACGCCGGCGAGCTGCGAAGCCCAGCGATCGTCCCAGACCGTGAGGTCGCTCGCGAGCACGGCGCGATCGCCACCATCGCCCAGATCGAGCAAACGCAGTTTCCAGCCCAGCGTTTCGAAATGGCGGCGCAGCTTCGCGCCGATATTTCCGGTTGCGCCGGTGATCGCCACGGTCTTCGTCATTCAGGTGTCTCCGATCGGTTTGGCGGGCGCAGGGCCTGGTCCAGAATCGCGCTCAGAAAGGCGCTCAGCGGTTGCTTTTCCTCGCCGCCCGCGGCGAGCCAGGCCTGGACGAGGCGTGCTGGAATCCGTGTATCGGCGGATAGTCCGAAGGGAAACATCGGGGCGGGCAGCTTCACTTCATGGGCCCAGGGATCGAAGGGCAGCGCCAGCTTGCGAACCGGTCGTTGCGGCCTGGAGAAAACGGCGCGCGCGCCATTGCCGGTGAAGAAGGCGTGACGCTGATCGGCATCGGGGTGGAATTGCGCGATCCAATCGGGCGTGCGCTGCAGCTTCTCGTCGCGCCAGATCGGCACGGGGGCCTCGCTGCCCCACATCAGACGCTGCCAGCCGACGATCTCGATCAGCGCTTCGGCCCAGGGTTTGAGCACGGCCGCGTTGAACATGCCCTGACGCGACATCACAACGTAGAAGCGCGGATGGCTGAACAGCGCTCGCACCGGGCCGGGCTGCCGGAGAGCGTCGGGATCCGTGGGTCCGGCGAAATGCGCGCTGACCACGATCGACTTGGGATAGCGATCGAGAAATCCGACGAGGGCGGGCGACGCCACCGCAAGACCACGCGTCCCGACGGTGAGTGGAATGGCGCCCTCGCGACCGAGTACGTCGAGGATCCACGGCAGCTCGGCGATCTTCGTGTCGCCCAGGCGCACGCCATCGAACCCGGCCTCGAGCTGCGCATGCAGACCGCTTTCCATCTCGGCGCGATCGCGACCAAGGACCAGGCCGTAGCCGCGAAACAGCTCGGGCGCGGCGGCGATGGCGCGGTGGCACTCGGCGATGTCGGGACATGAATCGAAGGGACACACCATCGCTTTCGCGATGCCCACGAGGTCCATGATCTGTCGGTAGTCCTGCAGCGCCCAGAAGCGCGGCAGGCCGAGATGGGCGTAGCCGTCGATCAAATATTCCTCCTCCCAGGCGCGGATGTCGGCATCCGCGGTCGTCGGTGGTGTCGCCTGTCGTGTGCGGCGCAAATGCGTGATCGAAGGTCGATCAGGCAAAAAACTGCTGATACTATGAAGGCGAGACATGTGTCGTTCAAGAACGCGGCGATCGATGAAGCCGCCAGGCGCAGCGTCTCGGCCGAGACAGACATTGGGAGGATTGCCGTGACCCGAAACGACAAGCGTCGCAGAACATCGCCTGCAGGGCCTGGGATCGTCGCGGTGGGCAATGACCTCGCGCGTCGCAGATTCATCGGCGCCGCCACCGCGATCGGCGTGGCGACGACACTGGGCGCGCCTGTCGCGTCGGCTCAGGTCCCGGCCGCATTCGCGCCGCCGGCGCGCGGCGCCAGGGACGCCAAGAAGCTCACGCTGCGCTTCGCGACGACCTATATCGGCGTGGCGCCGATGACGAAACCGGTGCGCGACATCCTCGATGCCTTCCAGGTCGACTATCCGAACATCACGATCAACATCGAGGCGACGCCCGGCAACGACCATCAGACCAAGATCAAGCTCGACGCGAGCGCCGATCGGATGCCGGATCTGTTCAACTACTGGCGTCTCGACCCGGGGTTCGGGCTCGACCAGATCGCGCGCGCCGGCAGGCTTGCGGATTTGACCGCCTGGACCAAGGCCGATCCGTTCTTCCAGGGGCGCTACGACGACTCCTCGTGGCGCACGGCGACGATGGACGGCAAGATCTACGGCATTCCCGTCATCATGTTCTACGTGCAGTTCCTCGCCAACAAGGCGGTGTTCGATCGTGCCGATGTGAAGCTGCCGACCGATTGGGCAAGCCTCAACGCCGCCGTGAAGGCGTTGAAGGCGAAGGGCGAGATTCCGTGGGCGATCAGCATCGGCAACGACAGTCAGGGCGGCCGCATCTACAACTATGTCGTCAATCGCATGGTCGGCAATGAGCGCGCGATGCGCATGCATGGCAGCCTGGAGCCGATCAACGTGCCGGAAATGGTGAAGGCGGCGGAGCTCCTGCGCGAACTCGTGGTCGGCAACGCGCCGGACGACGCGATCGCCATCAAGAACGAGATCGTCTACGCGAAATACGTGAATGCGAATCGCGGGGGCCTGATTCTCGATGGCTCCTGGATCACGCCGCAGATCAAGGAGGAGATCCGCAAGGATCTCGTCGTCCTGGAGTTTCCGTTGATTCCCGGTGGCTTCCAGAGGGAACGCAACGTCGAGCGCGATCTCACGACGCTCTTCTATACGAGCGCCAAGGCGATCGCCGACAACGACAAGCGCCCCTATGTGCTCGAGCTGATCCGTCGTCTGGTGTCGCGCGAGGCCGGCAAGATCTACGCCGAGCAGGCGCAGCAGCCGATCCCGATCCTCGGCGTCGATGTCGATCCGGAGAAGTTCGGTCGCATCCCACGCGAAGCGCAGGGCATCGCGCTGCGTAATCCGGCGAATAAATGGATTCCCTCGGCGATGAAGCCGGACCAGCGCGCGAAATTCGAGCCCCTGCTCGGGGAATTCCTTGCCGGCAAGCACGAGCCGGCCCGCTTCATGGAGCAGCTCGGGAAGATCTTCGGCGGCTGACGCTGCACGATCGACGCCGGTAGAAAGCATGGGAACGCTGCGCTTCCGGCCGAGCGTGCTGCTGTTCATGCTGCCGGCCTTTGCGCTGTACGGCGTGTTCTTCGTCGTGCCGTTCCTGCGCACGCTCTATTACAGCTTCTTCGACTGGAACGGTTTCTCGGAGCCGGTCTTTATCGGCCTCGCCAACTACGCCGAACTCGCGCAGGACGAGCTGTTCCTGCGCGGAGTCGGTCGGGCGGCGCTGTGGGCGCTGCTGGCCGTCGTGTTGAAGGTCGGCAGCGCGCTCGTGCTCGCGAGCATGTTGCGCGTGCCGATCCCGGGATCGCGGTTCTTCACCACGGCGTTCTTCGTGCCGGTCGTGATCTCGTCGGCGGCCATCAGCTTGTTGTTCACGCTGATCTACGATCTCGATGTCGGCCTGTTGAATTCGCTGCTGCGCCGGATCGGGCTCGTGTCCTGGACGCGAAGCTGGCTCGGCGACGAGAACACCGCGCTGCTCGCCGTCATCGCCGTCCCGGTCTGGCACACGATCGGCTATTTTCTCGTCATCCTCCTCGCGGCCATGCAGGGCGTGCCGAAGGAACTCTACGAATCGGCGGAGATCGACGGTGCGGGACGATGGGCGATCTTCTCGCGTATCACCGTGCCGATGGTTTGGTCGACGCTGCAAGTCTGCGTCGTGCTGGCGATCACGGCGGCCTTCAAGAGCTTCGACTACGTCTTCGTCATGACGCGCGGCGGGCCGGGGACGACGACTCAAGTCCCGGCCACGTACATGTACGAGACGATCTTCGTCGGCTTGAAGTTCGGCTACGGCACCACGATCGCGACCGCGATCTTCCTGATCGGATTGGTGACCACGATCATGGTCCGACGGCTGACGCGCTCGAGGATCCATTGACATGCGCGCACCGACCGACTCCCTGACCAAGCCCGCGCCGGGCCTGCTGGACCGGATCACCGGCTTGGTGCCGATTCTCGTCGTCTACGCGGTGCTGATCGGCCACGCGCTGTTGACGCTCTTCCCCTTCGTCTGGGTGTTCGTGAACTCGTTTCGCGAGAACGACCGGATCCTGACCTCCATCCGATTGCTGCCGGAGAGCTTCGATCCGACGAATTACTTGCGGGTCGTCAACGCGACCAATATTCCGCTCGCGTTCTTCAACTCGCTGAGTATCACGCTGCTCAGCCTGGCGCTGCTGCTGCTGGTTGCCGTGCCGCTCGCCTTCGCCATCGTGCGCTTCCGATTTCGCGCGGCCGAGTGGATCTACATGTTCTTCGCGCTCGCGGTGCTCGTCCCCGCCGTCTCGGTGTTGCCGATGACGTTCAAGCTCTTCGTCGATCTGGGCTTGCTCGGCACCAAATACGGCATCGCCCTCGTCTATGCGACCGAACAACTCCCGGTCTCGGTCTTCCTGCTGGCCACGTTCATGCGCGCGATTCCCCATGAACTCGACGAAGCGGCCATCATCGATGGCTGCGGTCCGCTCGATCTACTGCTGCGCGTCATCCTGCCGCTCAGCCGCAACGGTATCGTCACGATCCTGATCCTCGCTTTCGTCGCGATCTGGAACGATTATCTGATGGCGCTGATCCTGCTGCCCGATCAGGAGAACCGTACGCTCTCGGTCGTGCTCGCGCTGGCCAAGGACGAATACAGGGTCGATTACGGCATGATGTCGGCCGCGATCGTGTTCGCGGTCCTGCCGATGCTGGTCGCCTATCTGTTCCTCAAGGAGCGGATCGTGACAGGGCTGGCGACAGGCGCCGTGAAGGGTTGAAATCCGCCATGCTTGGATCCAGGACCGACCAATTGACGCTCACGACACGCTTTCCCCGCACGGATGTCGATGTCAGCCGTCTCGGCTTCGGTGGCGCGGCGATCGGGCTCACGAATTATCTCGGCGCCTATCAGGCCGGTGCGCCCGACACGCGCGCGGCCGCGGTCGCCGCGATCAGGGCGGCGCGTGCGGGCGGGGTCACGTATTTCGATACGGCGCCGGGCTACGGCAGCGGGATCTCCGAGGAGATCTTCGGCGAAGCGCTCGCGGGCGATTCCGGCGTGGTGGTCGCGACGAAAATCCCGATATCCGCGCTGCGCGACGTGCGGCGCTCGCTCGAAGCGAGCCTCGCGCGACTGCGGCGCCCACGCATCGACCTCCTCCAGATCCATGGCACGAGCTATGACGGTGAGGCGCTCAACGCCATCCTCGCGCCGGGCGGCACGCTCGAGCAGCTGGTGCGGCTGCGCGAGGAAGGTCTCGTCGGCGCCATCGGCTTCACGTCCGAGGACAATAATCGCGCCATCTACGAGCTCATCGAGACCCGGGCCTTTGATACGATGCAGC
This sequence comes from Alphaproteobacteria bacterium, assembly GCA_031403455.1. Taxonomy (GTDB): domain Bacteria; phylum Pseudomonadota; class Alphaproteobacteria; order CACIAM-22H2; family CACIAM-22H2; genus CAIOSQ01. Next base: position 8,914 of record JANNTF010000047.1, read on the forward strand.
TCGCCTATAATCTGTTGCTCCAGCATCCGTGCGAGCCGACGCGCCCTTTCGGCAGCCTCTTCGAAGCGAAGAAGCGCGGGCTGTTCACGATCGCGATGCGCGGTCTGACCTCCGGCATTTTTCAGCGCTGGATCCGGCTCGTGAATCCGCACGATGATTTCGACTACACGGCCGCGCTGATCCAGTTCGTGCTGTCGAACCCGCTGATCGATGTCGCGCTCGTCGGCATGCGCACGCCCGAGGAGGCGGTCGCCAATCTGGCGATCTGGCGCGACGAGAAGGGGCGCATCGACGTGACGTCGCTCTGGGCGCGCTATCCGACCTGACGCTCTACGCGCCGGCTGGCGGCGTTGGGATCGGAAACGGCGCCGCGACGTGACAGGCCACCACTCGCCCGGGTTCGATCTCGCGCAACAATGGCTGGTCGGTCCGACACCGCGCCGTGGCGATCGGACAGCGCGTGTGGAAGGCGCAGCCGCCGGGCACATTCGCGGGGCTCGGCACATCGCCTTCGAGGACGATGCGCTGGCGCCGCGCATCGGGGTCCGGCTCCGGCGCCGCCGACAGCAGCGCCTGGGTGTAGGGATGATGAGGCGCGTCGTAGATCTGGCGCTTGGTGCCGAGCTCGACGATGCGGCCGAGATACATCACCGCGACACGATCGGCGATGTGCCGCACGACCGCCAGATCATGGGCGATGAACAGATACGACACGCCGCTCGATTCCTGCAGATCTTGCAGGAGATTCACGATCTGGGCCTGGATGGAAACGTCGAGCGCCGATACGGGCTCGTCGGCGACGATGAAGCTCGGGCCGACGGCGATGGCGCGCGCAATGCCGATGCGCTGGCGCTGGCCGCCGGAGAATTGACGGGGGTAGCGATTGGCATGATCGGGTGAGAGCCCGACCAGCGTCAGGAGTTCGGCGACCTTGTCGTGCAGCATGGCTCGGCCCGTGACCAAGCCATGCGCCGTCAATGGCTCCGCGATGATCTCGGCAATCGTCAGCCGTGGACTGAGCGAGCCGAGGGGATCCTGGAAGATGATCTGGAGATGCCGCCGCATCTCGCGCATCGCCCGGACGGGCAGCGCCATGAGATCGGTCTCCTCGTGGAACACGCGACCGCCGCTCGGGTCGAGCAGCCGCAGCATGAGCTTGCCCGTCGTGGACTTGCCGCATCCGGACTCGCCGACCGGCGCCAGAGTCTCGCGTCGTCCTACCGTGAACGACACGTCATCGACCGCCTTCACCGCCGGCGCATTGCTCCCGAGTCCGAAGCGCCCCGCCGGCGCGAAGCTGCGCGAAAGCGCCTCGACGCGGATCAGGGGCACGCTCATCGCGCCGTCTCGCCGGCGAACCAGCACGCGGCGCTCTGATCGTCGCCGAGCCGCGGGATCGATCGCAACAGGCCGCGCGTGTAGGGATGAGCCGGGCGCCGGAAGATCCTGCGCACATCGGCCGTCTCCACGATCCGGCCCGCATACATGACGACCACCCGGTCCGCGATCTCCGCGATGACGCCGAGATCATGCGAGATGATCAGGATGGCGGTGTCGCGCGTGCGCCGGATGCGCTTCATCAGCTCGAGCACCTGCGCCTGGATGGTGACTTCCAGCGCGGTGGTCGGCTCGTCGGCGATCAGCAGCTTCGGATCGCATGCCAGCGCCATCGCGATCATCACCCGCTGGCGCACGCCGCCGGAGAATTGATGCGGGAAGGCGTTGATCCGCTCGGCGGGGGCGGGGATGCCGACAAGCCCGAGCATCTCGATCGCCCGCGCACGGCACGCGCGGCGCGAAAGACGGGCATGCAGCATCACGGCTTCGGCGATCTGATCGCCGATGGTCATCACGGGATTGAGCGAACTCATCGGTTCCTGGAAGATCATGGCGATGTCGCGGCCGCGGATCTCCGGCATCCGGTCGGCGGGCAGGCTGAGAAGATCCGTCCCCTCGAACACGATGCGCCCGCCGGCGATGCGTCCGGGCGGCGTCGCGATCAGGCGCAGGATCGACAGCGACGTGACCGATTTTCCCGATCCGGATTCACCGACGATCCCGACGCAGCTGCCGGTCTCGACGTCGAAGCTAACCGTGTCGACAGCGCGGGTGACGTGCTTGCCGGCACTGAACTCGACGCTGAGTTCCTCGACCCGGAGCAGCGGCGCGGTCATGCCCGCAGCTCCGGATCGAGCACGTCGCGCACGGCATCCCCGATCAGATTGAACGCCAGGACGGTGATCGTGATCGCGGCGCCGGCGGATACGATCGGCCAGGGTGAGCCGAAGAGGTTGGCGAGACCATCGCGAATGATGTTGCCCCAGCTCGGCTGTGGCGCCTGCGTCCCGAGGCCGAGGAAACTCAAGGTCGCCTCGAGCCGGATCGCGGTGGCGATCCACAGCGTCAGCACGACGACGATCGATCCGGCGACATTGGGCAGGATGTGGCGCAGGATGATCCGCGGATGTCGTACGCGGCAGGCGATGGCGGCTTCGACAAAGGCCTCGTTGCGCATCGACAGCGTCGAGGCGCGCGCGATTCGCGCGAAGCGCGGCGCGAAGGCGAGCCCGAGCGCCGCGACGAGATCCCAGAACCCGGGCCCGAGCGCGGTGGCGACGAGGATGCCGAGCAGGAGCGCCGGAAACGCGAGCAGCAGATCGATCAGCCTGCCGATCACGCGATCGGCGATGCCGCCGAAATATCCCGCGATCACCCCCAGCGTGCTGCCGACGAGGGCGGCGCCGAGCGGCGCGGTGACGCCCAGCAGCAGCGAGGTGCGCGTGCCATGGAGGATGCGCGAGAAGATGTCGCGGCCGAACTGATCCGTGCCGAACCAATGCAGGGCCGATGGCGGTCGATTGGCCTGCAGTACGCTCTGCGTCAGCGGATCATGCGGCGCGATCAGCGGCGCGAAGATCGCGATCAGGCAGAGCAGGGCCAGAACGACCGCCGACACGATGGTCACGGTATCCGCGAAGAGATGCCGCAAGAGGCTCCGCGTCGCAACGATCGGTTGGG
>JANNTF010000048.1:0-3425 GCA_031403455.1 Alphaproteobacteria bacterium
GCGTGAGCCCGGAAGATGTGTGCATCCCGTAGCTCAAGTCGAGGAGGGGCGACGAGTAAAGGCGGCGTTCAGTTGCCCGGATTGGGGACGCGGAAGAGTTGGACGTAGCGGTGCATGCCTTCGATGTTGAGTTCGCGCATCTGCTCGTAGCCGGACCAGCTCGCGTATTTCTCGAGGCGGATCGTGCGTTTGAGCTCGTCGAGGCCGCGCCCGGCGCGGGCGCCGGCGAGCACGTCGTCGTAGAGACTCTGCAGATATTCACGAAAAGCTTGGACATGCGCCTTGCGGCCCATTGCGCCGTGGCCCGGCGCGAGCAGGTCGAAATCCATCGCCTCCACGCGCTCGAGCGATTCGATCCACTCCTCCATGTAGCCGTCGTTGAGGGTGCGGAACGCCAGCGAATCGACCGGGATGAAATCGACCGCGAAGATGGTTCGTGCGGCGGGGAAGCGCATGACGAGCGAATTGTCGGAGTGGTTGCGCCCGACATGGATCAGTTCGACGCGCGTGCCGCCGAGTTCGATCGTCATCTGATCCTTGAACGTGCGAGTCGGCACCGCCGTCGCGCGCTTCTCGCCGACGATCTTCGCCCGCGCGCGTTCATGCGCGACGATCTGCGCCGTGTCCGCGAACACCTCGCCGCCGGAGATGTGATCCCAGTGGTCGTGGCTGTAGACGACGTAGCGGATCGGCTGGTTGAAGCGCTGCTGGATCTCCGCCTTGAGCCAGCGTGCCGCATCGGCATTGATCGGATCGGTCGCGATCACGCCTTCGCCCGTCACCACGAAGACGGAGAAATGGAAATTGTTGCGGAAGCGGTAGAGATTTCCCGCAATCTGCGAGATCTCGCGCACCGGCGCGGTCGCCTGCGCGAGATGGATGTCGCGCGGCGGTGTCGCGACCAGCGGCCAGCGTGTCGCCGCCGCGGCAGGCGCCGCCGCCGCCACACCCAACGCGCCGATCCCGATCATTGCGCCGCGGAACAGCTCGCGCCGCGCGACGGATTCAGCCCCGGGTTCGGAAATTTTCTCCGACATGATGTATCTCCCTGATACGTGGATTTTATTGTCACCGTGTCATAGAACGCATGCCGGTCATAGGTGATGATATGAACGACCACAGCTTGATTCCCGCGGACGCGGTCCGTTTCGACCCGCAGGTGGCGCTGGAGGTCTGGGACATGACCGCCTATCACCGCAAGATCGTGCCCTACGGCGCCGTGACCGATTTCAAGACCGCGGGCTATCTCAGAAAAATCTGCGCGATCCTGCAGCCTTGATGCGCATGCGATGCGGGGACGCGCATGGTTCATCGGCGTTTGGTCGCCACGAGGACCCAATCATGGGGACGGTCGGGCGCGCCGGCGGCCGGCGGTGTCAGCCCTCGGGCGTCGACGGTCGCGGCCGGAGCGAGGGCGCCGGTGCGCGGATCGAACCAGCGCATGTCATGCCCCGATATGGCCGCTGGCATCGGCAAGACACCACCGACCGGCAGATAGACCACCACGATGTCGCGCTCGGTCGTCGCCATCGCGAGCGGGTGATGCCCATTCGGTCGCTCGGTTCGCGCCAGGAGCTCAGGCGCCGGCCGTAATCGGGCGAACGGCACGATCTCGGTGAAGAATTTTCGGAACTCGACGAAATCCGCCAGACCAGGCTGATCTTCTGCAAGTTCCATCCATGGTCCCCAGGAATTCTCGAAGCCGTGGATCACGCAGAGCCCGCAGAAGGCGCCGCGCCAGACGGAGCGCCGGCTATGGTCGCGGTCGCAGAATTCGTGGTTCGGGAGCTTGAGCGCGAAGGCCGGATTGCGCTCATAGCCAAACTCGGAGAACACGGCGGCGCCGCGCCACCCTGCGAATGCGCGGCCGATCATGTCCTCGATGCCGGCGGCGAGCCAGCCGTCGTCGCGCCCCCGCGTCCCCCATTCCTGGTACATGATCGCGTCGACGGCTTCGGGGTCGGCGCGGAAGCGCTCGGCGAAGGGCGGCAATCGCGGCCCGTTGTGCATGGTGACGATGTGTCCATGGCCCGCCGTGGCCTTGATCCAGCGCGCGATCCGGATCGCCCAGCGATCAGCCGCGACTTTGTAGTTCCAATCGCCGTTGGGGTAGTACTCGTACTCGTTCAGGGGCGTCCAGAAATAGACGCATCCATAGGCGTCGTAGCGCGCGATCAGGAATCGTAGCCAGAGTTCTTCCCACTCCGCCGTGAAGATCGATCGTGCGTTGAAGGGAAACTCGAAGCCGTAGGCCTCCATCACCATTTCGATGCCGATTTCCAGTTCTTCGCAGAGGCGAACGACACGGTCCACGGTTGCGAAATAATCGAGGTTGAACTGGTCGAACCGCGGCCAGTTCTCGCTGCCGCCCCAGGGATGGCAGCTCTTGGTTTGCCAGTCGCTGTAGCCGTCGGGATGATGGAAGCGACTGACCGGCACGCGAATGCGCAGCAGGTTGAAGCCCTGCTGCTTGCGGCGACGGAGCCAGTTCTCCACGTCGCCGCCGCAATGCGCCATTCCGAACAGATTGTAACAAGTGTCGCCGAACAGGAACGCCGGGTCGCCTGACTCATAGGTGAATCCCCAGGCTTTGCCAGGAGACGCCAGCAGGAAGCCGGGGGTGACGCGCGGCGTCACCTCGATCGTCCCTTCGCCGCTCAGCGCATCGGCATGCGGCCGGCTTGTGATTCGCCAGCGCCATGTGCCGGGCTCGCCAGGGTTGAAGCGTACGCGCCAGGTTTCGCCACCGTCATGAAACCCAGGGATCTTGATCGTTCGACCCGACGGACTCGTGAAGCTGGCGTCGAGCGTGACGTCCACGAAGGGGGTGCGGTAAGCGTGGGCGTGACGCAGCGTCCACTCGGCCACGGTGCGGCAGGGAATCGTCTTCGGTCCATCGATCATCACTGGCTCTCCTGGAATCATCGTGGCAGGCACGGCGCCTGCAGTTCAGCCTTTGACTGCGCCTTGGGTGAGGCCCGAGACGAAGTAGCGTTGGAGGAACAGGAAGATGGCGACCACGGGCGTGATCGAGATCAGAATTCCAGCCATCAGCAGCGTGTACTGCGAGGAATACTCGCCCTGAAATTGGAGTAGACCGACGGGTACGGTGCGCGACGCCTTGGAACTTATCAGCACCAGCGCGATGATGAACTCGTTCCAGGTGGCAAGGCTGTCGATGATGAACAGTGTCGCCAGGGCTGGCAGCGAGAGCGGCAGCATGATGCGTCTGAAGATCATCAGCTCCGATGCGCCGTCGATTCGCGCGGACTCCACGAGCTCCGACGGGATCAGCCGGAAGAACCCGCGCATCACGAAGATCTGGAATGGCAGTCCGAAGGCGACGTAGGGCGGGATGAGGGCGAACAGGCTGTTGGCGATGCCGAAATGCTTCATCATCACGAGCAGCGGCTGCAGCGTCACTT
>JANNTF010000049.1:0-2286 GCA_031403455.1 Alphaproteobacteria bacterium
GAATATGTCGAGGCCGCACGCGCCGCGGGCGCCAGCGCGCCGCGCATCATGCTCGGCACGATCCTGCCCAATATCGCGGGCCCGATCCTGGTGCAGTTCTCGCTGGTCGTCGCGTCGGCCATCCTGATCGAATCGGGATTGAGCTTCCTGGGACTTGGCGTCGTGCCGCCCGAGCCGTCCTGGGGTCTGATGATCCGCGGGGCGCGCGGCACGATGGAGCACAATGCGTGGCTGCTGCTGTGGCCCTGCATCGCGCTGGTCGTGACGATCCTCGCGATCAATCGCCTCTGCGATGCGTTGCGCGACGTCTTCGATCCGCGCACCGCCGCCACGCCGTCGCGACGCGCCCTGAAGCTGCTGTTCGACGCCACGCTCGGCGTCGCGCGCCGCAGCGAGACCGCCGCGATCCAAGCCGGGCCAGACACGCTGCTGAGCGTGCGCGATCTGCGCACGCATTTCGCCTCCCCCGACGGCATCGTGCGCGCCGTCGACGGCGTGTCCTTCACGATGCGCCGCGGCGAGACATTGGCGGTCGTCGGCGAGTCCGGCTCGGGCAAGTCGATCACCGGCCTGTCCATTCTTGGCCTGGTCCCGCAGCCGATGGGGCGGATCGTGGGCGGCGAGATCCTGTTCGCGGGTCCCGATGGCCGCATGCGCGACCTCACCAAGCTCGACGACACGACGCTCCAGACCATTCGCGGCAATGAGATCGCGATGGTGTTCCAGGAGCCGATGACGAGCCTGAACCCGGTCTACCGTATCGGCGATCAAATCGCCGAAGCGGTGATCCGGCACCGCGGCCTGCCGACACCGGCGGCGCGGCAGATCGCACTCTCGGCCCTCGAGACGGTGGGCATTCCCGACGCCCCGCGCCGCATCGACGATTTCCCGCATCAGCTTTCCGGGGGCATGCGACAGCGCGCGGTGATCGCGATGGCGCTCGCCTGCGATCCGAGCCTGCTGATCGCCGACGAGCCGACCACCGCGCTCGACGTGACGATCCAGGCGCAGATCCTCGATCTGCTGCGTCGTCTCCGTCACGAGACGAAGGGCGGCATGAGCATCCTGTTCATCACGCATAATTTCGGCGTCGTCGCCGAGATGGCCGATCGCGTGCTCGTCATGTACGCCGGCCGCATCGTCGAGGAAGGCGACGTGCGCACGATCTTCCGCGCCCCGCGTCATCCCTACACGAAGGGATTGCTCGGCTCGATTCCCGGCGCGCCCGGCGCGCGCGGGGCCGATGGCGTGCTCCGCACGATCCCGGGCAGCGTGCCGAGCCTGCGCGACCTGCCCCAGGGATGCGCCTTCGCGCCGCGATGCGGCCATGTCGAACCCAGCTGTCGCGACCGCGAGCCCGAACTCGAGCCCATCGCGCCCGGCCACGCCGCGCGCTGCCGGCGCTGGAGGGAGCTGTGAGCACCGCGTTGCTCACGGTCGAGGGACTCGAAAAGCATTTTCGCGGCGGTCGCGGCATGCTGAGCCTGCGACGCAGCACCATACGCGCCGTCGACGGCGTCAGTTTCACGATCGCACGCGGCGAAGTGGTCGGCCTCGTGGGCGAATCGGGTTCCGGCAAGAGCACGATCGGGCGCGCGATTCTGCGCCTGATCGAGCCGACGTCGGGCCGCATCGATTTCGACGGCATCGACGTGATGGCCTTGTCGGGGTCCGATCTGCGGCGTCTGCGCCGGCGCATGCAGATCGTGTTCCAGGATCCCTATGGCAGTCTCGACCCGCGCAAGCGCGTCGAGGATGCGATCGGCGACGTGCTCGACATCCACGGCATCGCCCGGGGCGCGGCGCGGCGCGACCATGTCGCCGGGTTGCTTGCGGAAGTCGGACTCGGGAGCGACCATTTGCGCCGCTACCCGCATCAATTCTCGGGCGGTCAGCGCCAGCGCATCGGCATCGCACGCGCGCTCGCCGTCGGACCGGATTTCATCGTCGCGGACGAGCCGGTCTCGGCGCTGGATGTCTCCGTCCAGGCGCAGATCATCAATCTGCTTGTCGATCTGCGCCGCAAGCTCGGGCTGACGATGCTGTTCATCTCGCATGACCTGGCGGTGGTCGAGCATCTCTGCGACCGCGTCATCGTGATGTATCTCGGCCGCGTGATGGAGACGGCGCCGGCACGCCTGATCTATGCACGCCCTCGCCATCCCTACACGCAAGCGCTGTTGTCGGCGGCGCCGATCGCCGACCCCGACGCACCGCGTCACCGCATCATCCTCAAGGGCGATCTGCCGAGCCCCGCGGCGCCGCCGCCGGGGTGCGTCTTCCAGA
>JANNTF010000050.1:0-3422 GCA_031403455.1 Alphaproteobacteria bacterium
GATCTGCGACCCTACGTCCTCGTCGGCAAGGAGATCCGCCTCGTGCCGGGCGGCCTGACCCGCGTCGCGCTGCGCGACGGCTCTCTGGTCGTGAATTCGAGTCAGGGCGGCGGCACGAAGGACACCTGGGTCGTCGAAGCGTGAGCATGGACAGATGCTGAGCCGCACCGCCGACAATCTCTACTGGCTGGCCCGCTACATCGAGCGCACGGAGAACGTCGCGCGCCTCCTCGATGTCGGTCTGCGCATGGGAAATCTCGCGATCGAAGCCGGCGGCGACACCACGGAGTGGCATTCGACGATCGTCGCCGCGGGCTGCGAGAACACCTTCTATGCCAAGTACCAGAAGCCCTCGGCCCAGGCGGTGATCAATCACCTCACGCGCGATCCGAGCAATCCCGCCTCGATCATGTCTTGCCTGGAGATCGCGCGGCGCAATGCGCGTGCGGACCGCACCGGCATCACCACGGACATGTGGGAGGCGGTGAACAAGGCATGGATCGAATCGCGGGCACTGCGCGACAGCGACTTCACGCTCGAGAATGTGCGCCACTTCCTGGAATGGGTGAAAGAGCACTCCATGCGCTTCAGCGGCGCCGCGGGCGGCACGATGCTGCGCAACGATGCGTATTGGTTCATCCGCCTCGGCATGGCGGTCGAGCGCGCGGACAGCACGGCGCGCATCCTCGACGTGAAGTATCACGTGCTGCTGCCCGGCCATGAGAGCGTCGGCGGCACGCGCGACTATTACCAATGGACGTCGATCCTGCGCTCGGTCTCGGCGCAGCGCGCCTATCACTGGGTGTTCCGCGATCGCCTGAAGCCCTGGCTGGTCGCCGATCTGCTGATCCTGCGCCCTGAAATGCCGCGCTCGCTCGCGGCCTGCTTCAACGACATCACACGCCACCTGGATCTGCTCGCGAATGCGTACGGGTCGCGCGGCGAATGCCACCGCGTCGCGGGTCAGATCCACTCGCGGCTGCGCTACGCCAAGATCGAGGAGATCTTCCAGCAGGGGCTTCATGAATTCCTGACCGAGTTCATCGACCAGAACACGGTGCTCGGTCGCGAGATCTCCAAGCACTACCTGATCTGACTTCGGCATCGCTCGGGCAAGGCGTGGTCCGACAGGGCTTGCGGTTTGGGACCGCGTCCCGCAGGGTCCTGTCCCTCACGAATCACGGATCATCGCGATGACCTATTGCGTCGGGCTGCGCCTCAAGGACGGGCTGGTCCTGCTTTCCGATACGCGCACCAATGCCGGCGTCGACAACATCTCGACCTTCAACAAGATGCACGTGGTCGAGCAGCCCGGCGAGCGCGTGATATGCCTGATGACGGCGGGAAACCTGTCGCTGGCCCAGATCGTCATCAACCTGGTGACCGAGGGCTTCGCCAGCGAGACGCTCGGCATGCATGCCACCCTGTCGACGACGCCGAGCATGTTCGGCGCCGCGCAATTCGTCGGCGAGGCGATCCGCAAGGCGTTCGCCGCGCATGGCGAGGCGATGCGGGCGCAGAATGTCAGCTTCGACATCTCGATCCTGCTCGCGGGCCAGATCAAGGGCCGCAAGATGCGGCTGTTCCAGATCTACTCCGCCGGCAATTTCATCGAGGCGACGGAGGAGACGCCGTTCCTCCAGATCGGCGAGCACAAATACGGCAAGCCGATCCTCGATCGCGCGGCGCGCTTCGACACGCCGCTCTACGACGCCATCAAGCTCGTGCTCGTCTCGATGGATTCGACCTTGCGCTCGAATCTGACGGTCGGTCTGCCGATCGATCTGCTCGTGTACAAGCTCGACACCTGCGTCGTCGATCTGCGCAAGCGGATCACCGAGGACGAGCCGTATTTCCGCAACATCCGCGAGCAATGGTCCTCGGCCCTGCGCGACGCTTATCGCGCCATCCCGCGCCCCGACTGGGCGCGCTGACACAGCCCCACGCGTCATGTCGATCGAGGCCGTTCCGAGTTCGACCGCCGCCTTCATCGGCATCACCGCACGCGGCAGCTATCGCGCCCGACTCATCACCAGCCACGTCGAGTTCCAGCGCGCTTACGGCGAAGCGCAGCCGCTCGACCGGTCCTATCTCGGTCGCGCGATCCATGGCTTCTTCGCCAATGGCGGCACGCGCGCCTGGATCGCGCGCGTGCCGGCGAGCCGAGGCAAGTTCACCGCAGCGGCTTTCATCGGCGGGATCGTGCCGCGCGGCCGGTATCTTCGCGGGCTCGTCGCGCTTGGCGAGATCGACGAGATGCTGCTCGTCGCGGCGCCGGACCTGTCGCATCCGCGCATGGCGCCGGCCGAGCGCGTGACGCTGCGCGCGGCGATGATCGCGCAGGCCGAGGCGCGCCGCGATCGCATCGTCATCCTCGATGCGCCTGCCGGCGACCGCGCGCTGGGCCGGGACAGGCCCGATTTCAAAGCCATCAACAGCGGCTTCACCGCCGTTTACGGCCCCTGGCTCGCGGTCGTGCAGCCGGATGGCACGACAGGATTGCTGCCGCCCAGTGGCCATGTCGCGGGTGTGATCGCGCGCGTCGATGCGGAGCGCGGCGTGCACAAGGCGCCGGGCGGCGTCGCAATCGTCGATGCGACGGGACTCGAATTCGCCGCGACCAGTTCCGAGCAGGAGAGTCTCACCGCGGCTGGGTTCAATCTCCTGCGCGCGTTCACGGGCCGCGAATTGCAGGTCTGGGGCGTGCGGCTGCGCAGCGACGATCCGGAATGGCGCTACCTCAATGTCCGGCGCCTCGCGATCCACATCGAACGCTCGATCGCCAAGGGACTCGCCTGGGCCGCGTTCGAACCCCAAGACGCGGCGCTCTGGGCGCGGGTCCGCGGGCTGGTCGAGAACTTCCTCGTCACGCTGTGGCGCGGCGGCGCGCTGCTCGGGCACAAGCCTGAGCAGGCCTTCTTCGCGCGCTGCGACCGCTCGACCATGACTCAGGCCGATATCGATGCCGGCCGCCTGATCTGCGTGATCGGGATCGCGCCGCTGAGGCCGGCCGAATTCGTCATCCTGCGCATCGGCATCTGGACGCATCGCGACCCCTGAGGCCTTAGGATCTCCCGTCATGCCCGTGCTGCCAGCGACCGAAGCGCGCTTCGACTACGAGATCCCCGTCGTCATCATCGGCGCGGGCGCCTGCGGAATTTGCGCGGCGCTGGCCGCGAGTGAAGGCGGCGCCGGCGTGCTCGTGCTCGAGCGCGACGAGAACCCGACGGGCAGCACGTCGCTCTCGACCGGGATGATCCCCGCGGCGGGCACGAGACTCCAGGCGAAGCTCGGCATCGACGACACGCCGGCGATCTTCGCGGCCGATATCCTGGGCAAGGCCAAGGGCAAGACCGACGCGGCGATGGCGCGCGCGATCGCCGAAGCGTCCGGCGCCACGGTCGATTGGCTCATGCAGAGTC
>JANNTF010000051.1:0-2482 GCA_031403455.1 Alphaproteobacteria bacterium
TATTGGTTATACAGAAGCTGAGGCAAAAGAATTGCACCCCTTACACTATGTGTTTGGATTAGGTTCCGGTCGGGCAATCGAGCTGGACTTCGAAACCGTTCGGATATCCGGCCTCCGCCAGCAGGCGCTTGGATTTCTCGCGATCGACCGGGCGTCGGGTCTGTTCGATTTCCCTGTCCCAGCCATTGACGAAATTCGTCCACATCGAGCCGCTGACCATGCCCTGACCGCGCAGCACGCGGCGGATCACGACGTCGATGTCGATTGCGTGCGCAACGGCCTCGCGCACGCGCTTGTCCTTGAACGGATTCTTGCCCTTGACGTTCGAGTTCGGAAGTTCGTCGCTGCCCTGATTGAAGGCGAGGAACATCGTGCGATTCTCCATCGCCTCGATGACCTTGATCCGGCTATCGCCCTTCAACCGGGCAACGTCGTTCGACGGCACGTTGATCAGCGCATCGACGTCTCCGGCGAGCAGGGCCGCGACGCGAGTCGCATCCGACAGGATCGGCACGTGATGATATTCGGTGACGTTGCCCTCGATCTGGCCCCAATAATTCGGATTGCGGGTCATCAGGGTCAGGCGATCGGGCTCACGGGTCTTGAGCACGAACGGACCGGTGCCGTTCATGTTGCGCACGGCGAAGGTCTCTTCCTTGCCGGCGAAATTCTGCGGCCGCTCCACCTTGTTGGCCACCGACCACGCCTGGCTCATGATGAAGATGCGACTCATTTTCTCCGGCAGGACGGCATCCGGATACTTGGTGATCAGGTCGACGGTGAGGCCATCGACCTTCTCGATATCCTTCACGCTGTCGATGTAGATCGTGACGTTCGAGGTCGGCGCCAGCGCGCGCTTGTAGCTGAAGACGACGTCGTCGGCCGTCAGCGTGCTGCCATCGTGGAACTTCACGTTGGGCCGCAGATGGAAGCGCCAGCGCGTCGGCTCGATCGCTTCCCAGCGCGTCGCCAGCGCCGGGATCGGCTTGAGCTGCGCGTCGCGTGCGACCAGCGGCTCGTAGGTCTGCAGCATGATCCAGAAATTCGACTGCGCGTTCTGCGCATGGGGATCGAGTGTGGTCGCCTCGTTGTTGACGGCCAGCTTGAAGATTTTGGCATCGGCCGCAGCCGCGCCGGCGAGGACCATGGCCGCCGCACCGGCGGCCAGAATCGCGCGCATCGACATGATCGTCATCACATTCCTCCTCTCGTCACCCCGGTCAGATCGGGGCGAACATGGACCGGGATGTAAGCGCGGGCCACGGCTGCGAGCAAGCACGTCCGTCCGGGCTACTTGAACGTCTCGCCGGGATCGGTGCCCCAGATCTCCGCGCGCGCGATCCAGCCACGGAAACCGCCCGCCTCGATCCGGCACCACGCGCCGGCGCACTCCATGAGCCGACCGATGACGCCGGGTTCGAGCCGGGCGACCGCCACGGCATCGATCCCCGCCGCGCGGCGCAGCGAGCGAATCTCGCCCATGACAACCGCGTAGCGCCGGCTCGAGAGCGTCTGCTGATGGATCCAGCCGGTCGTCCCCGCCGCATCGACAACGCGACGCCACTGGTCGATCTCCGCGATCACGCGCACCGGCAGATGGCGCCGCTGCAGGACCCATTCGATCGGATGCTGCGTGCCGGGTCCGACCCGCAAATGGACGGTGTCCGATTTCAGGCTCTGGTAATGCGGCGTGGTCGGGGCATCGCGCCCACCACGCGTTTGCGCGGCGGCGTCAACCGTCACGCATGCCGCGAGCAACGCCAGCATTGCACCGAATCGTCCCGTCATCGCGGCGCTTCTATAGGGCAAACCCGCCGGAGATTACAGACGGCCGCGCTTTACAGGTGCACGGGCCGCTTGGTACCCCTCGGTCGACATCCCCCAGGAGCCGCCGCCGTCATGTCGCGCAAACGTCCGCTCGTCATCGTCACGCGCAAGCTGCCCGATCTCATCGAGACGCGGCTGATGGAGCTGTTCGACGCCCGGCTCAACCGCGATGACCGGCCGTTCACGGAGGCCGAGCTCAAGGACGCCGTCGCGACGGCCGAAGTCATCGTGCCGACCGTGACGGACCGGCTATCGGCGGGCATCCTCGCCGGCGCCAATCCCCAGCTGAAACTGATCGCCTCCTTCGGCACCGGCGTCGACCACATCGATCTCGATGCCGCGAAGTCCCGCGGCATCATCGTGACCAATACGCCGGGTGTGCTGACGGAGGACACCGCCGACATGACGATGGCGCTGCTGCTCGCGCTATTGCGCCGGCTCACCGAAGGCGAGCGCCTGGTCCGCGCGGGCGAATGGGATGGCTGGAGCCCGACCTCGATGCTGGGCCATCGCCCTGGTGGCAAGCGCCTCGGCATTGTCGGCATGGGCCGGATCGGGACCGCGCTGGCTGTGCGCGCGCGCGCCTTCGGCATGTCGATCCACTATCACAATCGCCGCCGCCTGCCGGCGGAACGCGAGGCCGAGGTCGAAGCGA
>JANNTF010000052.1:0-6634 GCA_031403455.1 Alphaproteobacteria bacterium
GGATCGCCTGCAGCCCGCCGCGAATGGCCTCCGCCATATAGGCCGCGAAGAACAGCGCGAAGGCGATCTGCGCGCGCACGAGCTGGGACACATTGACATCCGGCGGGACGATGAGCGGGAACACGATCATCGACATGAACAGCAGGCTGATCAGCGGCACGCCGCGCATGAACTCGATGAAGCCCACGCAGAGCCAGCGCAGGATCGGCATGTCGCAGCGCCGCCCGAGCGCGAGCGCGATCCCGAGCAGGAAGGCAGAGACGCAGCCGATGCTCGCGATCAGGATCGTCAGCGGCAACCCGCCCCAGAGCCGGGCCTCGACGCTGGCCAGACCCAACACGCCGCCGCGCATCAGCACGCCGATCGCGACCAGCGCCACCGCCCAGGCGAGAAACATCCAGCGCCGGCGCGCGCGCGTGCTCCACAGCGCCGTCACGCAGCTCGCGGCCACCATGGCGATGAAGACGATGACCGCCAGCCCGGCGCGCCATTGCTCGTCATAGGTGAACTGGCCGAACAGGATCAGCCGCCATTTGTCGTAGAGGAACGCCCAGCACGCGCCTTTGGCCTTCAGGCAGGTCTCGAGACTGGCCGGACCGAGAACGGCATCGGTGACCAGCCAGCGCCAAGCCTGCGGCGCCGCCCAGATGAGCAGCGCCAAGGCGACCAGGTTCACGGCGCCGCTCGTCCAGCTCGGAAAAAGCTGCAGGCGCAGCCACCGCAGGATTCCGGCGCCGGTCATGTACGGCCCTCGAAGGCGATCCGCGCATTGAACCAGTTCATGAACGCGGCGGTGGCGAGGCTGAGCACGAGATAGACGACCAGGATGATGGCGACGCATTCGACGGCGCGCCCGGTATCGCCGGTCACCACCATCGATACGCGCACGATGTCGGGATAGCCGATGGCGACCGCGAGCGACGAGTTCTTGGTCAGGCTCAGAAACTGGCTGGCCAGTGGCGGCACCACGATGCGCAAAGCTTGGGGCAGGATGACCAGGCGCATCATCCGCGCGCGCGAGAGGCCCAGACTCTTCGCCGCTTCGACCTGCCCCTTGGATACGCCGATGATCCCGGCGCGGATCGTCTCCGCGGCGAAGCCCGCCTGATAGGTCACGAGGCCGAAGACCAGCACGGCAAATTCCGGCACCCGATTGCCGCCGCCCTGGAAGTTGAACCCGCGCAAGGCGGGCACGTCCCATTGCAACGGCGCGCCGAAAGCCAGAAACAGGATAAGCGCGGGAAAAAGCATCAACGCGAGGCCGGGCAGCATCACCGCGGTCTGCACGCCCGTGCGATCGCGGATCCGCCGCGCGCGACGCGTCCAGACCCCGGTGACGATCGCGCCTGCGATCACGGCCAGCAGCATCCACGTGAAGACCGGCTGCATGGCGAGAGTCGGGTAGGCCAGGCCGCGATTGGAGAGGAAGAATCCGGGCAACGGATTCCAGGCGAGACGCGGCGCCGGCAGCAGCTTCACGACGAAGAGGTGCCAGAAATAAAGCTGCAGCAGCAGCGGGATATTGCGCACCGTTTCGACGTAGAGCCACGCCGCCCGCGCGACGATGAGACTGCTCGACAGCCGCGCCAGCGCGATCGCGCTGCCGAGGAAAATGGTCAGGACGATGCCGACCACTGCGACCTGGACAGTGTTCCCGAGCCCCGCGACGAAGGCCTTGAGGATCGACTCGCCGGCGCGATAATCGACGAGATTGTCGCCGATCTCGAACGCCGCCTTGTCCCACAGAAAACCGAAGCCGAGCTCCAGCTTCATGCGCGGCAGATTGATGCGGATATTCGCGGCGACATACCAGGCGAGCGCGGCGATCAGCGCGACGGCGAGCGCCTGCCATACGCCAGCGCGCACGGCCGGGCGCTTCCAGAGACGACGCAGACTGCCGAGCGCGGCCGTCATGTCGATCTGTCGACGCCCTCTCCCGCCGCGCCACGGCGACGGGAAAGGGCCCTCGTCACGTCACCGCCAGCTCGGCGCCCATTGCAGCCCGCCATCGCGCTCCAGCGCATTGGGACCGCGCGGCAGCCGGCCCGGCGACTTCATGCCGAAGTTGCGATCCCAGATCTCGCCGTAATTCCCCGCCGCCTTGACGATGTTGACGGCGAAATCCTTGGCCAGCCCCATCTTGGGTCCGATATCGCCTTCCTCGCCCATGAAGCGCTTCACCTGCGGATCCTTGTGGTTCTTGAAACTGTCGACATTCGCCTGCGTGATCCCGAGTTCCTCGGCCGTCACGAGCGCGTAATGCACCCATTTCGCGGCGGCGACATAGGCGGCGTCGTCGCGCCGGATGATCGGCCCCATATGCGATTTGGCGAAGAGCTCGGGCAGGATCACGTGATCATCGGGAACCTTTAGCCGTACGCGACGCATGGCGAGAAACGGCGGCTCCGACGTGACGACGTCGCAGCGCCCTTCCTCGTAGAGCGGATAGATCTGCGTCGTCGATTCGATCGCGACCGGCTTGAACGTCATGTTGCGCGCGCGGAAATAATCGGAGATCCAGCTCTCCTGCAGCGACCCCGCGAGCACGCAGATCGAGGCGCCGTTGAGATCGGCGAGCTTGGTGGCGCCGGTGCGCTTGTGCACCATGAAGCCGAAACCCGAATAGATGTTGGGCCCGATGAAGTCGAGCCCGAGTTCGGTGTTGCGTCCGATCGTCCAGGTGATCGCGAAGCCGACCATGTCGACCTCCCCGGCCTTCACCGCCGGGATGGCCTGTCCGAACGTGACCTTGACGAACTCCACCTTGGCGGCCGGCCCGAGCAGTGCGGCGGCGATCGCACGGCAGTAATCGGCCTCGAGTCCGACCGTCTCGCCCTTGTCGTTCAAGGTGGCGAGACCAGGCGAGTCCGCCGGCACGCCGCATTTGAACACGCCGCGCGCGCGGACATCCTCGATCTGGCCCGCGCCCGCGACCAGCGGCATCGCGATGCTCAGCGCGGCCGCGATCGCCCAAAATCTCTTCTTCATTCTTCCCTCCCGTTGCAGCCGGGCGCGCCAAGATGGCACGCGGTTTCGCCTCTCAATAGCTTCGTTCAGCCGTCGTGTTCACCAAGCACCGGCCACGCGTCACGTCCTGGTTCCCACGGACGTGCACCCAGTCGTCCCCGTGCTGCGGAATGCCGCGCATCATTGCGTCCCGCGAAGCCCGAGAATCTTGCGCGCCTCGGCCGGGGTCGCGACCTCGGGCCCGAGCAGCCGGATCAGCTTCACCGCCTTGTCGACGAGCTGCGCATTGGAGCCGAACACGCCGCGATCGACATAGAGATTGTCCTCGAGACCAACGCGCACATGCCCGCCGAGCAGCACCGCCTGCGCCGCCATCGGGAATTCCATGCGCGAGATACCGAAAGCCGCCCAGTTGGCGTCCTTCGGCAGCAGGCTCTTCATATAGCTCATCGCCTCGGGCGTCTGTGGCGCGCCCCAGGCGACGCCGAGCACAATCTGGAACAGCGGCGGCGGATCGATCACGCCTTCCTCGATCAGCCGGCATGCCAGACGCAGATGACCGCTATCGAAGACTTCGAGCTCCGGCTTCGAGCCCGCCTCGCGCATCAGCTTCGCCATCTCGCGCAGATGCCGCGGCACATGCACGAACGCGACCTCGCCCATGTTCATGGTCGCTACGTCGAGGCTGCACATCTCCGGCTTCATCTCGGTCACGTGGCGCACGCGATCGGCGGGCAGCGCCATCGTCGTGAGCGGGCCGGGCTGACGCGGATCCTCATGGCCAGGATCGAAGCGAGCGCCGGCGCCGCAGCTCAAATTGAGGATGATGTCGCTCGTACTGGCGCGCACGCGCTCGACGACTTCGCGGAACAGCGCGGCGTCGCGGCTCGGCTTGCCGGTCTTCGGATCCCGGACATGGATGTGCGCGATCGCCGCCCCGGTCTCGCCGGCGCTGATCGCCGCGTTCGCAATCTCCTCTGGCGTGACGGGGATCGCGGGATGCCTACCGACCGTGTCGCCCGAGCCGGTGACGGCGCAGGTAATGATGACCTTGTCTTGCATGCTCAAGCCACCTCATCGTCGGCGCGACGGATCGCCATCAGCCCATCATGCGCCGCGCTGCAGAACCCGTCGATCTCGCTCTCGCCCATCGGCGTGGAGAGCGCGAGCAACCCAGTCGGGCCCATCACGTAGCCGGCGTTCAGCAGATGCCTATAAAGAGTGATCAGCTTCGCCTTCTCGGGTGGCATCGCATGCACCGAGCGGTAATCCGTGAACTGACGGTTGTTCATGTGGATCTTCCACAGGCTGCCGGCGCCGGTGACCTGCCCCTCCATGTTCGCCGAGCGGAATGCCGATCGCAGCCCCTCGGCGAGGCGCATACCGAGCACGCCAAGACGCCGAAACGCTTCGGGCGTCATCATCTTCATCGCGGCATAGCCGGCCGCCATCGTCATCGGATTGGCGTTGAAGGTGCCGCCATGGCTGGCCAGCGGCCGGCCATGCGTGGGATCGAACACCGCCATGAATGAGCGCTTGCCGGCGATCGCGCCCACCGGCATGCCGCCGCCGATGATCTTTCCCATCGTGGTCAGATCGGCCTCGAAACCGTGGACGTGCTGCGGCCCGTGATAGTCGATGCGGAAGGAGGCAACCTCGTCAGAGATCATGACGATGTCGTGCTTGGTGCAGAGTTCGCGCACCATCTTGAGATACTCCGGCGTCGCCGCAATGAAGCCAATGCGCGGCGGCAGCGGATCCACGATGACGGCCGCGAGCTGGCCGGCGTGGTGTTCGATCAGCCGCCGGGTGCGCGCCACATCGTTATGGGGAATGACCACGACATCGCGCAGCACATTCTCGGGCAGGCCGCGGGTATAGGGCGTGCGCGCCGGCGCGTCGATCTCGCCCCAGGTATCGGGCGTCGCATCGTGACTCACTTCAACCGGGTCGAACATGCCGTGATACGCGCCTTCGCATTTTGCGATCATCGGACGACCGTTATGCGCACGTGCCGCCTTCACCGCGACCATCACGGCCTCTGAGCCGGAATTACAGAAGCGGATCTGATCGAAGCTCGAGACGCGATCGCACAGGGTCTCGGCCAGCAGGATCTCGCTCTCCGTCGGCATGGCGAAAGACATGCCGCGCGCGGCCTGCGCCTGCACCGCGGCCACGATTTCCGGATGCGCGTGGCCATGAATCAGCGTCATGTAGTTGTTCAAGAAATCGATGCGTTCGACGCCATCCGCGTCCTTGATCCGGCATCCCGCCCCCGAGACGGCATAGATCGGATAGGGCGATTGCCACGTCGTGAGCCGCGTCGAACCGCCGGCCATGACCCTGGATGCGCGCGCATGAAGCTGCGCGGAACGCGACCTCGAATCCGAGTAGGTCATGCAAGTTTTTTCCCCTGGCCTCAGTGCATCGCGACCATATCGATGCGCCGGTCGAGTATCGCATTTGACTGCAAAGAGATGTGTGATCACAATAGTTTTAGTGTTTTTGTTGCGCAAGTTCGAGGGCGCGCGTGTCTTACTTGCACGAGGACTACGCTGGATCGGTGCAGCCCTGGTGCGATCGCAGCCACGCTGCGCACCGATCCGCGGCCGTTTCGGGTCGGAACCGGAGACTTGGCCGAGCGCTTCGGCGTCGCACTGGACGTGAGCAGGCTTGCTCGTATTCGCATCCGTGC
Organism: Alphaproteobacteria bacterium; assembly: GCA_031403455.1. Taxonomy (GTDB): domain Bacteria; phylum Pseudomonadota; class Alphaproteobacteria; order CACIAM-22H2; family CACIAM-22H2; genus CAIOSQ01. The sequence goes on from JANNTF010000052.1 coordinate 5,663, forward strand.
CTTCGTCGGCGATGCCAATGTAGAGACAGACGGGATCCACGTTCAGCCCCATCACTGGGATTGGACGGAAGGTGCGAACGATGCCGCAACGCTGCCCGCAGCGTCGCGCCCGCCTGCCCCCCGTGCCAATGAAACGTGCGCCACTTTCCCTGTAGAGATTAGTGGGCAACAAGGTAGCGATGACGATCGATCGACAGCTCAAAGCCACGGTTCATGAAGCCAACGGTCTTGCCGATGCCGGCGCATCTGCGGGCGCCCGCAGGGCGACTGCAGATGCGCCGGCATCGGCGGCGAAAACTTTGCCCTCCAGCGCCGGCATGGAAGTCGTGCCGCGCGCTGGGCGGCGGTTGTTTTCGAAGGCCGACAAGCAGCGCATTCTGCAGGCCGCCGATCGCTGCAGCAGGCCCGGCGAGATCGGCGCCCTGATGCGCCGCGAAGGCGTGTACTCGTCGAGCCTGAGCACCTGGCGACGGCAGCGCAAGGCGGCGGAGTTGAGCGCGCTGTCGCCCCAGAAGCGCGGCCCCAAACCTGCCCCCGATCGCGATCAGGTGCTGCAGATCGCCCAGCTCACGCGTGACAACGACAGGCTCAAGAGCAGGCTCGACAAAGCCCTGTTCGTGATCGAGGTCCAAAAAAAAGTCGCGGCCTTGCTGGGGCATCCACTCGACGACAATGGCGAGACCACGTGATGGCTGGCGTGCATGAACTCACGCCGGTTGTCGGCAACGCAGCCGCCTGCCGTGCCCTGGGCCTGTGGCGCGGCACGTTCGCTCGGCGCCATGCGCGCTTGCGACGCGCCACGCTGCCGGGGCCACCGGCGCCGCGCCCGGTGCCGCCACGTCCGCCACTGGCCCTGACATCGTGCGAGCAACAAGCGCTTCTCGACATCCTCAACGGCCAGCGCTTCGCCGACACGGCGCCGGCAGCCGTGCATGCCACGCTGCTCGACGAAGGCAGCTACGTCGCTTCGGT
>JANNTF010000053.1:0-3460 GCA_031403455.1 Alphaproteobacteria bacterium
CCGGTCCGAAGCTGCTCGAGCCGATGATGAAGGTTGAAGTCGTGACACCCGAGGATTTTGTGGGAGACGTGATCGGCGACCTGAATTCGCGTCGCGGCCAAGTGCAGGACATGGACATGCGCGGTAACGCGCGCGTCGTGACGGCGATGGTTCCGCTCGCCAACATGTTTGGCTACGTCAATACGCTGCGGTCCATGAGTCAGGGACGCGCAGCCTATTCGATGCAGTTCGACCACTATGAACAGGTGCCTCAGAACGTCGCGGATGAAGTCCGCGCGAAGATGGCCTGAAACTATCTATTGAAGCCTCGAGAAATGGGGAACGCCTATGGCTAAAGTGAAATTTCAACGGAACAAGCCGCATTGCAACATCGGGACGATTGGTCACGTTGACCATGGGAAGACGTCACTGACGGCAGCGATCACGAAGATACTTGCTGAGAGTGGTGGGGCGACGTTCATGGCGTACGACATGATCGACAAGGCGCCTGAAGAGAAGGCTCGAGGGATCACGATCAACACGGCGCATGTTGAGTACGAGACGGCGAATCGTCATTACGCGCACGTGGATTGCCCTGGTCACGCGGACTACGTGAAGAACATGATCACGGGCGCGGCGCAGATGGACGGGGCGATTCTTGTGGTGAGCGCTGCGGATGGTCCGATGCCGCAGACACGAGAGCACATTCTTTTGGCGCGTCAGGTTGGTGTACCTGCGCTGGTTGTGTTTTTGAACAAGGTCGACATGGTGGATGACGGGGAGCTTTTGGATCTTGTTGAGCTTGAGGTTCGGGAGTTGCTGTCGAAATACGAGTTTGACGGGGACAACATCCCAGTGATCCGAGGCTCGGCGCTTTGCGCGCTTGAGGGACGCGATCCGAAGCTTGGCAAGGAAGCGATCCTTGAGTTGATGGCGGCGGTGGACAAGGCTATTCCGCAGCCTACGCGTCCGAAGGACAAGCCGTTTTTGATGCCGATTGAGGATGTGTTCACGATTTCGGGTCGTGGGACGGTTGTGACGGGACGTGTGGAGCGTGGGATCGTTCGAGTGAACGATGAGATTGAGATTGTGGGTCTTCGTCCGACGACGAAGACGGTTGTGACGGGCGTTGAGATGTTCCGGAAGCTTTTGGACAGCGGCGAGGCTGGCGACAACATCGGGGCATTGTTGCGCGGGACGAAGCGCGAGGATGTTGAGCGTGGCCAGGTTCTTGCGGCGCCTGGGTCGATTCTGCCGCACACGAAGTTCAAGGCTGAGGCGTATATTTTGACGAAGGAAGAGGGTGGACGTCACACGCCGTTTTTCTCGAATTACCGGCCGCAGTTTTACTTTCGGACGACGGATGTGACGGGCCACGTTGTTCTTCCTGAGGGGACGGAGATGGTGATGCCTGGGGACAACATCGCGATGGAAGTTCACCTGATTGCGCCGATCGCGATGGACGAGGGATTGCGCTTTGCGATCCGCGAGGGTGGCCGCACCGTCGGCGCCGGCGTCGTCGCAAAAATCATCGAGTAAATCGGGGGCGATTGAAGATTGGCACGACGGCATTTCGCGCTGTGCCAAGAATTTAGGAGCGTAGCTCAATTGGTAGAGTACCGGTCTCCAAAACCGGGTGTTGGGGGTTCGAGTCCCTCCGCTCCTGCCACCGAACGAATACGACCGACTAGTTGCAACTTTGAGGGAACTGAGGCGCAGCCTCTACTGGACATGGCATGAGCACCAACCAGACCAGCGGCACGACCAGCGGCGGTGCGCCTAGCGCACCGAAGCCGTCGCTTGCCGAGTTCTTTCGCCAGGTGCGACAGGAAGCCAATAAGGTTACCTGGCCAACCCGTAAGGAAACACTTGTGACGACGGCGATGGTGTTCGCCATGTCCATCGTCGCGGCGATCTTCTTCTTCTTCGTCGATTGGGCGATCAGTCATGCCATCAAAGTGATTCTTGGGGGCGGAGGCTGAGATGGCGATGCGTTGGTTCGTGGTGCACGTCTACTCCGGCTTTGAGAAGAAAGTCGCGCAGACGATCAAGGAGCAGGCCCAGATCAAATCGATGGGGCACCTCATCGAAGACGTCATGGTACCGACGGATTCCGTCGTCGAGATGCGCAAACACAAGAAGGTCAGTACGGAACGCAAGTTCTTTCCTGGCTATGTGCTGGTGAAGATGGAGATGACGGACGAGACGTGGCATCTGGTGAAGAACACGCCGAAGGTCACGGCTTTTCTGGGTGATAAGACGAAGCCTCAGCCGATCACGGCCAAGGAAGCCGATCGTTTGATCAATCAGGTCAAGGAGGGCATCGAGAAGCCGAAGCCCGCGATCACCTTCGAAGTCGGCGAGCAGGTGCGCGTCTCCGATGGCCCATTCACGTCATTCAACGGCGTGGTCGAGGAAATCGACGACGAAAAGTCGCGGCTCAAGGTGTCGGTTTCCATCTTCGGTCGACCGACTCCGGTCGAACTCGAGTACACGCAGGTCGAGAAAGTCTGACGAGAGTCGCAGCCGAGTTCCCGTCGTGGCGGGACGGCGGTTGCGGTTGGCGACACATCTGAGGCGAATGACCGGTCCCGGGGTTCCACGCACACGACACCCGCCGGCAGCCAGAAGGAAACGAGACGATGGCAAAGAAGATAATCGGTTACATCAAGTTGCAGGTCCCGGCGGGACAGGCGAATCCATCGCCGCCGATCGGTCCCGCGCTCGGTCAGCGCGGTCTCAACATCATGGAGTTCTGCAAGCAGTTCAATGCGCAGACCCAGAAGATCGAGGCGGCGACACCGATCCCCGTGACGATTACCGCGTTCTCCGATCGCACATTCACCTTCATCATGCGCACGCCTCCGGCGTCGTATTTCCTGAAGAAGGCGGCGAAGATCGAATCCGGATCCAAGACGCCGGCGCGCGAGAGCGCCGGCAAGGTGACGACTTCGCAGATCCGCGAAATCGCCGAGAAGAAGATGGCCGATCTCAATGCCCACGACGTGGAGGCGGCGATGAAGATGATCGTCGGGTCCGCCCGCTCGATGGGTCTGCAAGTAGTGGAGGGCTGAGCCATGGCATTTCAGGGCAAGCGCGTACGCGCCGCGTATGAGGGCGTTGACCGCAACCGGTCATATGCCGTTACCGATGCCGTCAAGCTGGTGAAGTCCCGCGCGACGGCGAAGTTCGACGAGACGATTGAACTCTCGCTCGCGTTGGGTGTGGACACGCGTCATGCGGATCAGAATGTGCGTGGCGTCGTGGCTCTCCCGTCGGGAACCGGCAAGAAGGTGCGCGTGGCGGTCTTCGCTAAGGGGCCGCGTGCACAGGAAGCGGCAGCTGCCGGTGCCGACATCGTTGGCGCCGAAGATCTCGCCGAAAAGGTACTTGCTGGAATCATCGAGTTCGATCGCGTGATTGCGGCGCCGGACATGATGGCGGTGGTAGGCAAGCTCGGTAAGGTGCTGGGCCCGCGTGG
>JANNTF010000054.1:0-7099 GCA_031403455.1 Alphaproteobacteria bacterium
GTGGGGACGAGGTTCAGGCTTTCCTGCCGCAGGCGGAAATGCATGATCTGATCGTCGAGCTGCGGTCGGTGACGATGGGAATCGGCAGCTTCGACTGGAGCTTCGACCATCTCAGCGAGCTGACGGGACGCCACGCCGACAAGATCGTCGCCGACAACCACACCGACATGAAAGCCAGTGCATGACGCCATTCGACCTCGCCCGCGCCGCCGCAGCTTTCACGGCGGCGCGCAATGATGCGCGCCTGCTCGAACACTTGCCGGCCGATGCCGTGCCGACATCGCTCGACGACGCCTATCGCCTGCAGGCCGAGCTGGCGCGCCTCGCTGGCGGCTATGGCGGCTGGAAGGTGGGTGCGCTGAACGCCGAGCAACAGGCACGGAGCGGCGTCGATCGGCCGACCGCGGCGCGTCTACTGTCGCCCTTCGTGCATACGGCGCCGGCGCGTCTCAGCCACCGCCGCTTCGTGCGGCCGCTTGTGGAATGCGAGCTGGCCTTCGCGATGGCGGCCGACCTGCCGCCGCGCGCGCGGCCCTATGACGAGGACGACGTCGCCGCGGCGATCGCGGCGATGCATCTCGCCATCGAGATCGCCGATTCACGCCTGCCGCCCAAGCCCGGCCTGGCGATGAACCTCGCCGATGCGATGGCCAGCGGCGGCTTCGTGATCGGACCGGTGGTTCCCGGATGGCGCGCGCTGGACCGCGGCAGCATCGCGGTGACCTTGCGCGTCAACGGCGTCGAAACCGCGCGTGGCACGGGAGCGAAGATCATCGGCGATCCCTTGCGGGCGGTGACGGTGCTGGCCAACAACCCGGTCCCTGGCAGCCCGGGCCTGCGCCGCGGTGATTACGTGACGACTGGTTCGCTCACAGGCATGACGGCGGTCGCGCCGGGCGACACAGCCGTGGCAGAGTTCGGCGCTCTTGGAAATCTCGAGGTCAGCTTCACATCATGAAAACGGAACACGCCAGACGCGCCGCCACCATTCTCACCGAGGCTTGGCAGGATGGGCGACAGCTCCCCGCCTTGCCCGATTCGTGCCGGCCGCGCAGCTTGGCCGAGGCCTATCGCATCCAGGATCTCTTCGCCGCCGCAACCGGCGTGGAAGTCGGCGGGTGGAAAGTCGGCGCGACAGGCACGATCGCGCTCAAGCTGCTGAAGGCGCGCGGACCTTTCGCAGGCCGTGTCTTCACCGGCCGCATCTTCGCCAGCGGGGTCAAGATCCCGGCAGACGCCTATTCGATGCGCGGGCTCGAGGGTGAACTCGCCTTCAAGCTGGCGAAGGATCTGCCGGCCCGCGTCAAACCCTATGGCCTGGCGGAAGTGAAGCGTGCGGTCGGCAGCGTGCATCCCGCGATCGAGATCGTGGCGCCGCGCTGGAGCGAATGGCTCGCCGTGGGCCTGCCATCGCTGGTCGCCGACCAGGGCGCCAACGCCGCACTGGTCATCGGCAAGCCGCTCGCCAACGGACTGACAACCGATCTCGACAAGCTCGCGGTCGAAATGCGCGTCGACGACAAGACCGTGGGCAAGGGCACCGGCGCGGACGTGCTGGGCGGCCCCTACGCATCGCTGCTTTGGCTCGCCAATCATTTGCGCCGGCGCGGCGGGCTCAAGGCCGGGCAGTATGTCAGTACCGGGACATGCACTGGCCTCGCCAAGGCGCCGCCCAAATCCAAGATCGCCGCCGCCTATGGCGGGCGGGTCCGGGTCGAGCTCAGCTTCGTTTGAGGATGGAACCACTGCGTAAGATGGGCTTGTAATCAGCGCCCTGTATCCTACTTTGGATCAAATCTAATGATGGAGATGGGCGATGGCAAACAAGACGGATAGCAATAGCCGGGGCGCGATCGCGGCCAAACTCGGTGTGGTGCTCGCCTCGAGTTTCACGCTGATGCTCAAGAGCCAGAACTTCCACTGGAACGTGACGGGCCCGAATTTCGGACCGCTGCACGAGTTGTTCGGCAAGCAGTACGACGAGCTCTTCGCCGCGCTCGATGAACTCGCGGAACGCATCCGCGCGCTGGACTCGATCGCGCCGGGCAGCTTCGCGGCCTATGCGAAACTATCGACGATCAAGGACGCGCCCGACGAGCCGCCGAGCCACAAGCACATGATCGGCGAATTGCAGAAGGATCATGAGGCGATGTCGGCGCTGTGCAGCGCCTTGCGCGAGTTCGCCGACGATGCTGGCGACACCGCGACGGGCGATCTGATGAATGGCCGGATCGACGTGCACGACAAGGCCGCCTGGATGCTGCGCGCGCATCTCGCCTGAACCGTCGCGCCGGGCCGCGTCGGCCGCAAACACGATCGATCCGACGCGGCACTCCCGGCTAAGCTGGCGGCCATGGCCGTCACCGTTCCCCTCGCCGCACCGCAGCGCCGCCGCCGCCTCAAGAGCGTCGACCGGATCGCGGCGATCCTCGATGCGGCGACCGACCTCTTCGCCGAGGGTGGGTTCTCCGGATCGACCCGCGAGATCTCCCGGCGCCTCGGCGTCACGCAGGCTCTGCTCTATCGGTATTTTCCGTCCAAGGACGCCTTGATCACGGCGACTCTGGAGCGCGCTTTCGGCAATCGCTGGCATGTCGACTGGGACCAGATTCTGGCCGACGAGTCCATGCCGCTGGTCGACCGGCTCGGCCGCTTCTATGTCGGCTATGTCGATGGCATGTCGCGCCCGCGCCTGCGGCTGTGGGTGCAGGCCGCGCTGGCCGGCCAGGATTTCGCGCGGCGCTCCGGGTTCGATCTCTCGCTCAGGATCCTGATGCCGATCGCGCGTGGATTGCGGCGCGCGGCCGGCATCGATCCCGATTCGCGGCCGTTGATACAGGGCGAACGCGAACTCGCGATGATCCTGCATGGCGGGATCGTCTTCATGATGATCCGGAAATTCGTCTACGGGATGGACATCCAGACGCCGCTCGAGGAGCTCGTGAAGCTTCAGGTCGAGACCTGGGTCGCCGGCGCGATTCCGCGCCTGCGCGCGATGCATGCGGAGGAAACGAGCCCATGAGCATCATGGCCACGATGATCGATTGGGCACGCCAGCTCAGTCCGATCTGGATCGCGTTCCTGGTGATCATGACGACCCGCGGAGTCAGCCGCTTCGTCGTGCGCAGCTGGGCCTGGTACCGCGACCGCGCCTGGCTCGGCACATGGCGCAGCTTCGGCGCGGCGTTTCGCCTCTCACGCGTGGAGCTCTGGTTCATTGCGGTGCTCACCAGCGCCAGTGTCGGCGCACTTGGCGTCTGGCTCGCGGAGCTCGCGACGCCGCCGAAGATCTGCGCCGCCGCCAAGACCTGCGAGACGCAAACTCCACGCTACGCCGCGGTGATCGTCGATCCGCTCAACAGCGTCACCTCGGGCGCCGGCGCGGCGATGTCGAGGGCGGGGAGATTTCTTGCCCCGCTTGGGCAAGCCATCAGCGAACTCTGGCCCCTCATGCTCGCGCTCGCATGGGGGATGTTCATGATCCTGCCAAATTGGCTCGGCGAGCGCCGCCGCCTCATCTGGCTCGCGACTGGCCGCGGACTCCCGCCGTCGCCACGCGGTCGAATCTAGTCGAGCCGCGGGAGCATCCGGGCATGTCGAAGAACATCGTCATCTGCTGCGACGGGACACAGAATCGGCGCGACGACATCGTCGATGGGCTCTCCGCCCGCAGCAACGTCGCCCGGTTGTTCGACGCCCTCCAGAGCCCCGTCGCCACGGGGTGGCGGCAGATCGCGTGGTACGACGAGGGCATCGGCACCAGCACGTCGGCGGTGAGCCGCAGGGCGGGCGTGATCAAACGCTTCGCCGATCGCGCCGGCGCCAAGATGCCGGGAGCGCTGACTGCGTTCTACGCGAAGTTTCGCACGATGCTCGAGCTCGCCACGGGCGTGGGCATCACCGAGAACATCGTCCAGGCCTATACTGAGCTCGTTCGCCACTACGAACCCGGCGACCGCATCTTCCTGTTCGGGTTCTCGCGCGGCGCCTACACCGTGCGCTGCCTCGCCGGGGTGGTCATGCGCTGCGGCTTGCTGCGGGCCGAGAACCTGCGCTTCGCCGCCGACGTCGTGCGACTCTATCGCTATCGCGATATCGCCAGCAAGGATGCCGTCATCGCCGATCCCTCCGGCCTGTTCCATGATCGGGCACGAGTCGACATCCATTTCATGGGCGTCTGGGATACGGTCGCATCGCTCGGGCTGCCGCTCTGGGGCTGGTGGTTTCGTATCGGTCGCCTGTGGAGCAATCGCGCCTTCGGCGACAACAGCACGAGCGACGAGATCCCAGCGGGTCCCGTCGCCATGCGCGGCACGATTCGTCACGCGCTGGCGATGGACGAGAGGCGGGCGCAGTTCTTCGTGACGCTGTTCGATCTCGCGCAGCCCGCGCCGCCGCTGCCGGACGTGAAGCAGGTCTGGTTTCGCGGCACGCATGGCGGCATCGGCGGTGGCTACACCGACACGCAGCTTTCCGACATCGCACTGCGCTGGATGATGGGCGAGGCGCGCCTCGCCGGGCTGATGATCGAGCGCGCCGCGCTCGAGTCGCTGACGCCCGCGCCGCTCGGCGCGATCCAGGACGAACTGGCGAAGCAGGCCGCGTGGCGGATGTTCCCGACCTGGCCGCGCTGGCACCCCTGCCCGCGGCCCAGCGATGCGCGCGTCGATCCGCGCTTCGGCCGCTTGCATGAGACGGTCCATGACCGCGCCCGGCACGCGACCTCCTTGCGCCAGGCGCGCGAACTGGAATTGGGGTCCGGCCCGCTGCCGATCGGCGCCGACGAGCTCGTGTTCCTCGATCCCGGCGCGGCGCCCGCGCATTTCACGACGCGCGCCGATCAGCAATGGAACCGCAGCGGCATCGTGCTCGAACAAGGCGGTCTCTACGAGATCACGCGCGCCGATGCGCGCTCGTGGTGGGACAAGGAATGTCCGCCCTGCGGCGCCGAGGGCCAGACCACGCGCTGGTTCGAGTTTCGCCGCTGGGTCGGTGGCTGGCGACGTTGCCGGGACGCGGATTGGATGGAACTCGTCGTGACCGTCGCGCATCCCCGGCGCTGGCCGCTGCGCGAACTCGGTGGATGGAAACTCCTGCGCTACGTCCTCGGGCGCGACCCGCACGAGGTCACGGACCTGCTGATCCCGATCGGCCGCTACTTCCCGAAGAAGACGCGCGCGATCATCGCCATGGAGGCGCCCTCCGGCATGCTCTACAGCTTCGCCAACGATGCGTGGCTGTTCACCGAGAACAACTCCGGCGCGCTGAGCTTCGCGATCCGGCGCATCGATGCCGAAACGGTCACGCCGGACGCAACGATCCACGCCGACGGCGAGGTCACACGGCAAGGCGCCGTGCGTAGCGCTGTTTGGTGATCTTCCGGCCTCGGCGCGGCGCGGCGGTGGCGACAGGCGGTGATTTAGAAGCCGGTCCTGGCGACGGACACAATATCGAACGCAGCCAGCGTATCGAGCAGTGCCGGGGATGGCGTCGCGTCGGAGATGAGCACGAGCCGCCCGACCTGGGGCGCCGGCGCCCGCAGCAACGCCGGCGGATGGACCGTCCCGGGCGCCGCCTGGATCACGGCGCAGCGCGTCTCGCCCGCGACCGCGAGCAGTCCCTTGAGGCGCAACAGCTCCGGTCCGGCGCAGCGCCGGATCGCGACAGCGAGCGCGTCGAGTTCGCTCGTGGACAAGGCACGGCGCGCCTCCAGGAGCAGCGATCGAAACCGGCTCGCGTGCCCGGCGTCGGTGTAAGGGTGCTCGTGATGATCGTGACCGTCGTGCGCATGATGCCCGTCCTCATCCGGCGTGGGCGCCGCCGGGCCACGATGCGACACGGCCCACGGCTCCTCGCCGTCGAGTCCGTCACCGTGCCGCGAGATGCGGATCGGCGCGACGGCGTTGAGCGCATGCAGCCGCGCCATGAGCGCCTCGACCGCGCCGGGCGGCGCCAGATCGGCCTTGGTGACCAGCAGCCGGTCGGCGAGAACGACCTGGGCGACGGCCTCGGCGTGGCGCTCGAGCACCGCGAGTCCAGCGACCGCGTCGCAGGTCGTGATCACCGGACCGGGCCGGAAGCGCGCCGCAACCTTCGGCTCCTCGAAGACGAAACCGAGGATCGGTGCGGGATCGGCGACTCCCGATGTCTCCACGATCACGCGATCGAAGTCGCGTAGCCGACCGTCCTCGCGCTGCGCGAGGATGTCGAGCAGCGTGTCGACGAGATTGCCCCGGATGGTGCAGCACAGGCAGCCATTGGCGAGCAGGATCGTGTCGTCGCTCGACGCCTCGAGCAAGTCATGGTCGATCCCGACCTCGCCGAACTCGTTGACGATCACCAGCGTCGCCGCGAAGTCGGGGCGCTTGAGCATGCGCGCGATCACCGTCGTCTTGCCGCTGCCGAGGAACCCCGTGATCAGGCTCACGGGGATCCGAGCGTCGCTCATGCCGAACGGCGTCCGCGCACGAGGAAGCGGCCCTGGCCTGGCTTCCCGAGGAAATCGCCGTCGCGCACCGCGACCGCGCCGCGCAGCAGCGTCAGGACCGGCCACCCCGTCAGTTCCATGCCGTCGAACGGGGTGTAGCCGATCGCGCCGTAATGACTGTCGACTCCCATCCGCCGGCGCGCATGGGGATCGATCACGACGAGGTCGGCATCGGCGCCGCGCATGATGCTCCCCTTCCGCGGCGCAAGTCCGAAGAGGCGCGCCGGCCCCGTGCTCCAGGCCTCGACGAACTGTCGCAACGTCAGGCGTCCCTGCGCGACGCCAAGCGTGTAGAGCAGAGGCAGCCGCGCCTCGGCGCCGGGCACGCCGTTGGCGATGCGATCGAAGGACTCCGCGCCGAGCGCCTTCGCCTCGGCGCTATAGGACGCATCGTCGGACGTCACCGCGGCGAGGCTGCCGCGCGCGACCCCGGCCCACATCGCCGCCTGGGTGGCGGCATCACGCAGCGGCGGGCTCATGACGTAGAGATGCCCGTCCGGACGATCGTAATTCTCGGCGGTGAGCGCGAGATAGTGCGTGCAAGTCTCCGCCGAGGCCGGCAGTCCGCGCGCCTGCGCCGACTCGATCAACGCCAGCGCCGGCGCCGAGTTG
>JANNTF010000055.1:0-3827 GCA_031403455.1 Alphaproteobacteria bacterium
ACGCTGGCGCCGTTCGCTCGCCCGCCCGGTGACCTCGAGGCGATCCGCGAGGCCCTGTCGACGCTGATGTGGGACGAGGTCGGGATCGTACGCGACCAGGCCGGCCTGTCGCGCGCGGCGAGCGGACTGGCCGAGCTCGACCGCGCGCTCGACGCGATCGGCATCGGCGGCGCGCGCGACTTCAATCTCACCTGGCACGATTGGCTGAACCTCAAGAACCTCGTGCTGGTCAGCCGCGCGATCGCCGCAGCCGCCGCCGCGCGCGAGGAGAGCCGCGGCGCGCATCACAGGCGCGACTTTCCCGAGACCGGCGATCTCGCGGCCTCGGCCTTCACGACCGTGCGCCTCGACGCCGACGCGCTGACGGTCGGCAGCGAGCCCGTGCAGTTCACGCGCGTTCGCCCGGGCGAGACTCTGCTGCGCGACGCCGCCGCGTGAGCCGCGGGCGCGATCAGCGCTGCAGCCAGACCTCCGCGAGATCCTGACCAAGCACCGCGCTCGGGCCCATCGTCCAGCCGCGCAGATCGGCGCTCGTCGCGATGATGCGCTGCGCCCACAGCACCGGCACCGCATAGGCCTGCTCGAACACCCGCGCCTCGAACAGGCGCACCGCGGCCTGGCGCTCGGCGAAGTTTCCCGCGCGATGCTGGCGCTCGTAGAGCGAGTCGAGTTCGCGATCGATCGCCTTCGACGCGTTGGTCGGCGAGCGATCGGCGGAGACGTATTTCATCAGCAGCAGGCTCGGATCGTCGAGCTCGGCCGTGCCGAAATCGGCGGCGGCGTCGAAGCTGCCGCTCACCAGCGCCTGAGTCCATTGCGCGGTCTCGAGCGGGCGATGCTCGACGGTGACGCCGATCCGCCGCCACTGGTCGACCGCGAAGACTCCGACCTGGGTGTAGGGCGCGAAGTTCCGGTTGGTCAGCACGAAGGACAACGATTCCTGGCCGGCCTCCTTGAGCAGCCTCCGCGCCTCCGCGCGCGCCGCCTCGGCGTCGCGGCCCATGCCCGGATACTTGACCAGCTCGGCTTCGGGCACGGCGAAGTTCGAACCGGGACGCACGATGCCGCCGGGCCAGCGCGCGCGCGATTGCTTGCCGAGGCCTTCGCTCGCCGTCCAGCGGTCGAGCCCGAGCGACAATGCGCGCCGCACGCGCGGATCGTCGAACGGCTTCTTCTGCGCGTTGAAGGTGATGAGAAGCACCGTCGGCTCCGAGCCTTCCTCGATGCGGATCTTCGACCCGAGCGTCTGCACCAGGCGGTCGCGATCGTTGGGCGTGAGGCCGCGGAACTCCGCCTTGATCGCGCCGCCCTGCAGCGCATTCACCAGGGCCGAGGGATTGGTGATGAAGTTCGCGCGGAACCCGTCGAGATGCGGCAGGCCGGCGACGTGATAGGCGTCGAAGCGCTGGCCGACCCAGTGCGAACCCTTGACGTGCTCGACGAAGCGGAAGGGGCCGGTGCCGAGGATGGTCTTGGTCGGGAAGGTCGGATCCTGCGCGAGCTTCGCCGCCGCGTAGATGCAGTTCCACGGCATCGCGAAGATCGTCGGCATGACGGAGTTGGCGGCTTTGAGCGTGAACACGACCGTCGCCGCATCCGGCGCCTCGATGCGCTCGATGTCCTCGAACAGCGCCTTGCGCACGGAGATCACGCCGGGCGGCGGATTGCGCAGCCTCTCCCAGCTCGCCACCACGTCGGCTGAATTCAGCGTGGTGCCGTCATGAAATTTGACGTCGGGCTTGAGCTTGAATTCGTAGGTCTTGCCGTCCGCGGAGACCTGCCACGACGCGGCGAGATCGCCGATGATCGCCGGGTAGTTCTTGAGGTCGATCTTGAGCAGCGTCGAGTAATGCGGCGCGACGGCGTTCATGACGGCGTAGGTGTTGCCGGCATGGCAGTCATAGGTCGGCGGCTCGGCGACGATGCCGAAATCCAGGATGCCGCCGCGCTGCGGCGTCTGCGCCTGTGCGGGAAGTCCGAGCAGCAGCAGCGCCAGCGGCGCGAGGAGCCGCCGCGAGGCGCGCATGAGAATCCTGGATCTGGTCATCGTGTCACCTCGAGGATGGGCGTTGGGGTCGATGCGGAGGGCCAGCCGTCGCGGGCGAGGCGCACGAGCTCGGCCGCGGATAGACGCTCGATGCCGAGCTCGGGCAGCAGGTCGTTCTCGCGGCTGAAATCCCGCCCGTAGAGCGCCGAGATGATCGCGATGCCGGCCTCGTGCAGTGGCGCCGCGACTCCTGCGATGCGGGCGAGCAGCGCGGTCACGACAATGCCGAACGGCACATCCTCGACGACGTAGCGCGTCTCGAGCGAGGCGGGGCCCGGGCTTGCGTCGCGCTCGGCGATGATTCGAGTCATCGCGCTGACCGGCCCTTGAGGTACGTGGAAGGAGAGATGGAAATGCTCGCGCACGGTGCGCACGGCATAGCCGAGGGACGCGGCGATCGCGAGCCGCTCTGCGTCCAGCGCCTCGATCAGGCGGCCGACGCACTCGGTATAGCCGCGCCAATTCTCCCAAGCCTCGCCGCGCTCGATGCGCGTGAAATTGCCGATCACCTGGCCCAGGTGATTCTGCGGGTTGAGATTGCTCAGCGAGATCGAGACGAGATCGTCGCGCGGCACGAAGCGCTCGCCGAACAGGCCGCGGCACAGCGCCAGACCATGCTCGGCCGCGCCGACCGGCAACGTCGCGACGTCGACGCGCTCGCGCAGGGTAAGGATCGCGATCTCGGTATCCGATTTACGCCGCCCCGCGACGATCGTGGTGCCCCAGGCGATGATGGGCAGGGCGATGCCGCGCGCCGCCAGGCCCTTGGACAGATAGAGCGCACTCAGCGAGCAATGCGAGCTGACGATGACGCTTTGCGTCGCGCGCAGATGCGGGACGGCCGCGTCGATGACCGCGCGATGGCCGTAACCTGGGACCGCGATCAGGATCACCTCCGCATCGGCCAGCGCCTCGGCGCTGCTCGTCGCGATGCGCAGCGCGCAGGTGATCGACACCGCGCCGGTGGCGACGAGCGCCGCGCCGCGCGCCAGCGCCTGGGTGCTGCGTCCCGACGGAGACCAGACCACGGGGTCGTGGCCGCGCTGGCAGAGCATGGCCGCAGTCGCCAAGCCGATGCTGCCTGCGCCGAGAACGGCGACCCGCATCGGCGCTTCTCCTTTGGTCGATGAGTTCGAGACGATAGGCCGCGTTGGTGTTCCGGCAAAGACATTTGCTTGGCGGCGGCGTCATCGGATGCGGCCGCGAAACTTGATTCGGCCGGCGTGCTCTCGCATCATCGCGTCACCCGCGCTTCGCATCGTCGGACGCTGGCGTCGAAGAAATCACCGGAACCTGCGGGGCCGGCAAGGGGAGGAACGCTATGGAGTCTCATCATGGCCGGCATGGCCGTCGTGCGCTCGTCAGAGGCGCCGCTGCGACGGCGGGACTGGGCGCATCGGCATTGTACGCGCCGGCGATCATCGGTCAGACCAGATCGCCCCATGCCGGGACGACGATCAACGCGGCCTGCTTCCAGACCACGTATTTCGAGTATTTGAAGAACTACTTCCCGGAGTTCGAGCAGAACACCGGGATCAAAGTGAATTTCAACATGCAGGCCTTTCCCGTCTACAACCAGCGGACCGACCTGGAGCTCTCGACCAAGGGCAGCGCACTCGACGTCTGCAACGTCACCTTCATCTACTCGGGACGTTGGATCGGCGCGGGTTGGTTCACCAATCTCGACGAGTTCACGAAGAACCCGAATGTGACGCCGGCGAGCTGGAACCCCGACGATTTCGTCGGCGGCCCGCAATCTGCGATGCGCAACGCCAAGGGC